>CAYVCH010000368.1:0-1505 GCA_964449755.1 uncultured Actinomycetes bacterium | reverse complement strand
GGGCTCACCCCGATGCAGGTCCTTGTCAACGACGTGGGTGGGAACCACAGCTAGGACGACCCACCCTGCCGGGCGCCGGGGGCCCTCCGGCCTCGGCCCCTGGCGGGGGGCGCCTTGCTAGACTCGGCCGCGGGCGACCATGGCCGCCACCAGCGACGTCATCGAGCGCACGTCCGAGCCCCCCAACCTGCGGGTGGGGGCGCGGGTCCGCGAGCTGTACGCCTACCGGGAGATCCTGCTGAACCTGGTCCGCAAGGAGCTCAAGGTGAAGTACGCGGCCTCCGTCCTGGGGGCGGTGTGGTCGCTGCTCAACCCGGTGGTGTTCCTCGCGGTGTTCACGCTCGTGTTCAACGTGGTGCTGGACAACGGGATCCCCTGGTTCCCCGTCTTCCTGCTGTCGGGCCTGCTCGCCTGGAACCTGTTCTCCTCGTCGGTGCTCCAGGGGGCCCGCTCCGTCATCGACAACGCCAACCTGGTCAAGAAGGTCTACTTCCCGCGGGAGGTGCTCCCCCTGGCGGCCACCGGGGTGGCCCTGGTGGACTTCGTGCTCCAAAGCGCCGTCCTGCTCGTCTTCATGGCCGCCGTCGGCTGGGACTTCCACGGGCCCGCCCTGGCCCTGTACCCGCTGGCCCTCGCCGCGCTGCTCGTCTTCACGGGGGCCGTCTCGTTCCTGCTCTCCGCGGCCAACGTCCGTTACCGGGACGTCCAGCACCTGGTGGGCCTCGCGCTCCTCGTGTGGTTCTGGATGACGCCCATCGTGTACCCGGCCGGCGTGGTCCAGTCCCTCCCCCACGAGGTCCTGGGGGTCCGCCTGTTCCACGTGTACCTGGCCAACCCGCTGGTGGTCATCGTCTCGGGGTTCCAGCGGGCCCTCTACGGAGTGGTCCGGCCCTCCGGGGCGGCGAGCCCGATCCTGCTCGACGTCAGCGTGGGCTGGCTGGCCGCGGCCCTGGGGGCCGTGCTGGCCGGCTCGACCCTCCTGCTCTGGGTCACCTGGCGGGCCTTCTTCCGGCTGTCCGGCGACTTCGCCGAGGAGCTGTAGGGATGGGGGCCCCGGCCATCGAGGTCGACGGGATCGCGAAGAAGTTCCGCCTGTACCGGGAGAAGCCCAGCTCCCTCAAGGCCCGGCTGATCAGCTCCCGGAGCCGGGCGGAGGACTTCTGGGCCCTGCGGGATATCCGCTTCGACGTCCAGGAGGGGGAGACCCTCGGCCTCATCGGCCACAACGGGTCCGGCAAGACCACGCTGCTCAAGGTGATCGCGGGGATCCTCCGCCCCACGGAAGGGCGGGTGCGGACCCGGGGCCGAATCGCCGCCCTGCTGGAGCTGGGCGCCGGCTTCCACCCGGAGCTCACGGGCAGGGAGAACGTCTACCTGAACGCCTCCTTCCTGGGGATGTCCCGGCGGGACACGGACCGGGCCTACGACGACATCGTGGCCTTCGCCGAGCTCGAGGACTTCATGGACAACCAGGTGAAGTTCTACTCCTCGGGGATGCTGGTGCG
>CAYVCH010000367.1:512-1510 GCA_964449755.1 uncultured Actinomycetes bacterium | reverse complement strand
AAGATCCTGGCCAGCCTGTCCCTCGCCGAGTGGGCGCGCCGGGCCGCGGGCCACGGTCGGAGCCCCAGGTTCATCGTGGAGCGCGACGGCGAGGCCGTGTGGCTCTACCGGGGAGACTGGTACGTGGCCGACCCCAGCCTCCGCCTGGACGACCTCGTGGTCCTAGCCGACGAGGCGCCCGAGACCCGGCCCCCGGCCGGCCCCCTGGACCCCGGGGTCATCGCCTACGTCTGGAAGCGGGACGCCGGCCGCTGCGTCCAGTGTGCGAGCGTCGCGAACCTCGTGGTGGACCACGTGATCCCCGTCATCCTCGGCGGCAGCGACATGCCGAGCAACCTGCAGCTGCTCTGCCAGAACTGCTCCCGGGACAAGTCCCACGGGCTGTGAGCGGGGGGCGGGCCCCCGAGGGGCCGTCAGTGTCCCCCGCCGGTGAGGACCTGCTTCGCCGTCCGCAGCAGGATCACCAGGTCCCGCCAGAGGGACCAGTGCTCGATGTAGTGGTTGTCGAAGCGGATGCGCTCGCCGATGGAGGTGTCCCCCCGCAGGCCGTGGACCTGGGCCCACCCGGTGATGCCCGGCGGCACCCGGTGCCGGTCCCCGTAGCGCGGGACCTCGGCGGAGAAGCGGTTGGCGTAGAGGGGGCGCTCGGGGCGGGGGCCGACGAGCGACATCTCGCCCCGCAGGACGTTCACCAGCTGGGGCAGCTCGTCCAGGCCGGTCTTCCGCAGGATGCGGCCCGCCCGGGTCACCCGGGGGTCGCCGGCCACCGACCACAGCCGGTCGGCGTCGTCGTTCACGTGCATCGTGCGGAGCTTCAGGAGCTCGAAGACCCGCCCGTTTCGCCCCACCCGCCGCTGGCGGAACAGGATCGGCCCAGGGCTCGACAGCCGCACGGCGACGGCCCCCCCCCCGAGCAAAGGTGCCGTCACCACCAGGAGCACGGAGGCCACCACCAGGTCGAAGGCGTCGGAGGGGAAACACGACAGGTCGTCCATGCG
>CAYVCH010000367.1:0-502 GCA_964449755.1 uncultured Actinomycetes bacterium | reverse complement strand
GGTCGAAGGCCCGCTTGATCCGCTGGGAGCCGGCCCGCAGGGCCGAGCGGGACAGCCGCACCAGGGGGATCCCCCAGACGTCGTCCACGAACACCCCCTCGGCGGCGGCGCCCAGCTCGAAGAAGCGCGGCACGAGGTGGACCTCCACCGGAAGGCCGTCACAGGTACGCAGGACCGACACGAGCTCCGGCTCCCGGGTGGCGCCGAAGGCCACGATCACCCGGTCCACGCGGTGGTGCCGGATCACATCCCCCAGGTCCGGCCCGTCGCCGAGGACCGGCAGCGGGAGGTCCGTCGGGGCCAGCGAGTCCAGGAACCCAACGGGCAGGATCCCGTATTCGGGGTGGCGCTGCAGGACCTCGGCGACCTGCACCCCCACCCTGCCGGCGCCGACGATCACTGCCCGCTCCTGCACCCGGCCCGAGCGGCGGAGCCAGCGCACCAGGGTGTAGGCGAGCAGCCGGGCGCCGGTCAACAGGATCCCCGCCACCGGACCCGCCAG
>CAYVCH010000366.1:0-1511 GCA_964449755.1 uncultured Actinomycetes bacterium | reverse complement strand
TCGGGCCGGCAGCGGAGGCTGCCCCCACCGCGGCCGGCAGCGGACGCTGCCCGCGCGCCCGCTACCTCGGGTTCTCCCCGGTCTCCGTGGCCCCGAGCATCTCGAGGACCAGGCCATCCAGGATGTCCGCCTCCGAGACCAGGGTCCGATCGAGGCCGAACCGGCGCATCGCCTCCACCAGGACCACGGCCCCGGCCACGATCACGTCGCCCCGGCCGGGGGCCATGACCGGGATGGCCGCCCGCTCCTCGTTCGTCATCCGGGCCAGGTCCAGCAGGACTCGCTCAGCGGCCTCCAGCGTCAGCCAGCTCCGGTGGATGGCGTCGGGGTCGTAGCGGGACAGGCCCAGGGCGATGGCCTGCACCGTGGTGGCCGTCCCCGCCACCGCCACCATGGTGGCCGCCCGGCGGGCCGGCAGGGTCCGCACGACCTCCGCCATGGCGGTCCCGACCGCCCGCTCCAGCCGCTCCAGGTCCTCCAGGGACGGGGGGTCGGCACGGACCAGGCGCTCGGTCAGGCGCACGCTCCCCAGAGGGACGGAGACGGAGGCCTCGGGCTTCGTCTGGCCGACCACGAACTCGGTGCTCCCTCCCCCGATGTCCACCACCAGATAGGGGGAGGGGGCGTCCAGCCCCCAGGTTGCTCCCAGGAAGGACAGGGCGGCCTCTCCGCCCCCGTCGAGCACCTCCAACTCGGCGCCGGCGTGCTCCCGCACGGCGCCGCGGAAGGCCTCCCGGTTGGCGGCCTCCCGGACGGCCGCCGTGGCCGCCACCCGAATCCGCCGGGCGTGCAGGGCCCGGGCCCGCCGGCACTGCCGGGCGAGGACCCGGACGGTCCGCTCCAGGGCCGCCGGGTCCAGCCGGCCCGTGGCGTCCACCCCCTGTCCCAGGCGGGTGATGACCATCTCCCGGGCCAGCTCGCCCGGGCCCCCGCCCTCCAGGGGCTCGGCGACGAGGAGGCGGATGGAGTTCGTCCCCTGGTCCACCGCCGCCACCCGCCCCGGCCGTTCCTCGGCGTGGACGGGCTCCACGCGCCCGGCGACCCAGCCGCCCACGGGGTCCTCGCCGCCGGCCAGGTGGTAGGCGTAGTGGGCGTGGAGGCACTTGATGCCGGTGCGAGTCCCGCCGACGCCGCCCCAGGCCGCCGCCTCGGGCAGCAGGGAGCCCCGCTCCTCCGCATAGGCCCGGTGGGCGGCCTCCACGGCGACGTCGAAGGCCTCGTCCCGCTCGACCCGCTCGTTGAGCCGGCCGATCCAGCCCTCCGACTCGAGCCGGGCCACGGCCCTCACCGCCGACGGGCACGTGAGCCAGTACAGGGTGGGGAACGGCTCGCCGTTCGCGTCGAGGGGGTAGTTGCGGATGACCAGGGGGTGCCCCAGGGCCGTCGGGGTCCCGCCCGCCTGGGTCCCGCCCGTCGGGGTGGGCCACCCCGCGGCCGGGGTGCAGCGGGCCACCACGGTGAAGGGGGCGGTGGGCTCCCGGCCGAGCTGGTGGCGGACGGCCTCCAGGTCG
>CAYVCH010000365.1:1259-1512 GCA_964449755.1 uncultured Actinomycetes bacterium | reverse complement strand
CCGGTGCCAGGCCAGGACGTCCTCGGCGATGTCCCGGAGGCCGATGCCCCCGAGGCGGGCCGGCGTGTGGGGAAAGTAGCGCTCGACGACATCCGGGTCGAGACCCAGGATTTCAAAGACCTGCGCCCCCCGGTAGGACCGCAAGGCCGAGATCCCCATCTTGGCCATGACCTTGAGGAGGCCCTTCTCCAGGGCCCGGCGACAGCGGTGGACGGCTTCCGCCGGCGAGACTCCGGCCAGTTCCCGGTCGTGG
>CAYVCH010000365.1:0-1213 GCA_964449755.1 uncultured Actinomycetes bacterium | reverse complement strand
GGCCCCGGCCCCGAAACCGAGCAGGAGGGCCGCATGGTGGATGTCCCACACGGACCCCGTCTCGGCGATGAGGTCGGTCCGGAGTCGCTTGCCCCGACGGATGAGGTGATGGTGCACGGCGGAGACGGCCAGGAGCATGGGAATGGGCGCCCGGTCGGGACCGACGCCTCGGTCGGTCAGGACGAGCAGTTCGGCGCCGGCATCCACGGCCGCCTCGGCCCGCTGAAGGAGGTCCTCGACGGCCGCTTCCAGGCCCGCCGGGTCGTCCGCCGGAAAGTGGCAGACCAGAGTCCGATACCGCAGGGGCGCCGAACGCAAGAGGGCCGCCAGGTCGGCCTCCGACAGGATGGGGCTCGTCAGATGGATCGCCCGGACGTGGTCCAGGGACGTCTCCAGGAAGTTCGGACGGGGCCCCAGATAGACGTCCAGGGACATGACGAGCGTTTCCCGGAGGGGGTCGATGGGCGGGTTGGTGACCTGGGCGAACCGCTGTTTGAAATAAAACATCAGGGGCCGCCGGCGGTGGGACAGGACGGCCAGGGGCGTGTCATCCCCCATCGACCAGACGAGGTCCTCACCCCGTTCGACCATGGCCCGGGCGACCATCCGGACGTCCTCGTGCGTCCAGCCGAAAGCCCGTTGCCATCGGGAGAGGACTCCGGGCGCGGGTTCGGACGGCTCGTCGGTCCGTCCCGGCCGGAAGCGGAACCGGCGGCGGACCCAGTCCGTGTAAGGCCGCCCCTCGGTCAGGCGGGCCAGGACGTCCGCCTTCCGGAGGAAAGCCCCCGTCGCCGTATCGACGGCCAGGACGTCCCCGGGGCCCAGCCGTCCCCGGTGGAGGACCTGTTCCGGGGCCACGTCGAGGACGCCCGCCTCCGAGGCGGCGATGAGAAGGCCGCCCCGGAGGACCTGATATCGGAGGGGCCGCAGGCCGTTCCGGTCCAGGAGGGCCCCGACGTAGCGTCCGTCGGTGAAGGCGATGGCGGCCGGTCCGTCCCAGGGCTCCATCATCCCGGCGTGAAAGTCGTAGAAGGCCCGCCACTCGGGGGGTAGGTCCCGGCACTGCTCCCACGCCTCGGGGATCAGGAGCCGGACGGCGTGGAGGACGTCCCGACCCGAGAGGACCAGGAGTTCCAGGACGTTGTCCAACATGGCCGAGTCGCTCCCGCCCGGCACGACGACGGGCCGCAGGACCTCCCCGTCCGGACCCCAC
>CAYVCH010000364.1:0-1531 GCA_964449755.1 uncultured Actinomycetes bacterium | reverse complement strand
GGGCGGCCTCAACCCGGCGGCGCCGCCAGGGCGTCGCGGACGGCGCCGGACTGCCTGGCGCAGCCCGGGCGTCCGCCTTGGGTGGAAGGAGCCGCTACCCTCTCGCCGTGCCGAGACGTACCAGGGAGCGCCAGCTCGCGAAGCTCGCCGCCCGCCGGGCGGAGGAACGCCGACGACGTCGCCGGCGGCGCCAGCTCCTCGCCTCCGGGGCTGCCGCGGTGGCCCTGGCGGTGGCGGCGGGGCTGTTCCTCGCCCTTGTGCGGGAGGGAGCGGAGCGCGGCGCCCCGGAGCGGGAGGCCGTGACCACGTCCTCACCGGCGCCGGCGGAGAGCCCTGGCCCGACCCCGACCCCGGGGGCCCAGGCGGGCTCCGTGAAGCCCCGGCCGGCCCCGGCCGTGGTGGCCTGCGGCGGGCGGGTGCCGGAGGGGGCGGGCAAGCGCAAGCCCCAGTTCTTCGGCCCGCCGCCCATGAGCATCGACCCCACCAAGACCTACGTGGCCACCCTGGAGACCTCCTGCGGGCGCATCGTCGTCGAGCTGCTCGCCGGCCGGGCCCCGCAGACCGTGAACAACTTCGTGTTCCTGGCCGAGCAGGGGTTCTTCGACGGCCAGTACGTCCACCGGCTGGACGGGGGGCTCGACCTCATCCAGGCTGGCGACCCCACCGGAACCGGGACCGGGGGTCCGGGGTACGTCATCCCGGACGAGTACACCGGCGACGACACCTACGGGCCGGGCACGGTGGCCATGGCGAACACCGGCGCCCCCAACTCCGGCGGCAGCCAGTTCTTCATCGTCACCGGGCCCGGCGGCCACCGCCTCGACGCGAGCCCCACCTACACGGTCTTCGGCCGGGTCATCGAGGGCATGGACGTGGCCCGACGCATCCAGCGGGTCCCTGTCCAGAACCCGGAGGGCGGGCTCGCTGGCCAGCGTCCGACCCAGGCGATCTACATCGAGCGGGTCACCATCGAGACGGTGGGGTGAGGCCCGCCCGTGTCGGCGCGGCCGGCCGGCGGGGCACCGGACTCCATGCTGCGGCGAACTCGTGGGCGGCCGGGAGCCCCCGGGGCCACCCGGCGGGGGGGGGTCGGCAGCGGCCCTCCGTGCCCGCCGCTGAGCTGCCCGCGGCGACATCGGGGGGACGGGGGCGAGATCGCCGAGGCTTGCCGACGGTGGCGGGGTCGTCCGAGGGCTTCGGCTGGCTCCGTCTCGCCCCTCCCCCTTCGCCCGCGCCGTACCATAGGCACCCGGCCCGGGTGTCGGAACTGGCAGACGACGGTGCCTTAAAAGCACCTGTCCCGAGAGGGACGTGTGGGTTCGACTCCCACCCCGGGCACGGCGCGGGTCGTGTGGCCAGCGCAAGGTCCAGCCTCCGCGGGTCGGTCAAGCCGGAGGACGAGGCCCCCGGCCGGGTGGCCCGTGGGGGCCCGGCGGGCGGGCAGCCTCGCCTGGAGCCGGCCCGGGCTCACACGGCCACCCGGGCCGCGAGGGCGCGGACCTGCGGGTCCGCCAGCCGGGCCTCCAGCAGC
>CAYVCH010000363.1:0-1542 GCA_964449755.1 uncultured Actinomycetes bacterium | reverse complement strand
AAAACTCTTCCGCCGGGCCCAGGACCTGTTTCGGGCCCACCGGACCCCGCTGGTCATCGTCGTCGATGAGGTCCACCGGTTGAATCGGGCCCAGCAGGCGTTATGGCTCCCGTGGGTCGAACGGGGGGCCGTCGTCCTCATCGGGGTCACGACCGAGAATCCCTCCATCGCCCTGATCCCGGCGCTCCTCTCGCGGCTGTACGTCTTTCGGCTCGAACCCCTGTCGTCCGAGGACCTGCGGCGGCTCTTCCAGCGGGCGTGGGACTTCCTGGGGCTCTCGGCCGTCCCCTGGGAACCGGACGCCCTGGAGTCGGCCCTGATGTGGTCGGCCGGGGATGCCCGGCGGCTCATCCAGTTGGTCGAGGCCGTCGGTCAGGACGTCCGGGACCGGGGCCTGCGGCGGGTCGACCGGGCCGTCGTCCAGCGGTGGGCCGAGGCCATCTTCTCCGTCATGGACCAGGGGGGCGAGATGTTCTACAACCTCATCTCGGCCCTCCACAAGAGCATCCGCAACAGCGACCCCGATGCGGCCCTGTACTGGCTGGCCCGCCTCGTCCTGGGCGGGGCCGACCCCCGGTACATCGCCCGGCGCCTCATCCGGGCCGCCGTGGAGGACGTCGGTCTGGCCGAGCCCCGGGCCCTCGGGATGGCCGTCGATGCCCTTCGGGCCTTCGAGCACATCGGGTCCCCCGAGGGCGAACTCGCCCTGGCGTGGGTGACCGTCTTTCTGGCGACGGCGCCCAAGAGCGACCGGGTGTACACGGCCTTTCAGGAAGCCCTGGAGACGGCCGAGGCGACGGCGGGAGAGCCCGTGCCCCTCCATCTGTGCAATCCGGTGACGTCCTTCATGGAGGAATGGGGCTACGGCCAGGGCTATCAGCACGCCCACGACGTGGAGGCCGGGGTGGCACCGATGGAGTGTCTCCCGACGGCCCTCCAGGGGACACAGTTCTACCGGCCGACGGCCCGGGGGATGGAACGTCGCATCCGCCGATGGCTCGCCTACATCCGCAAACACCGGGGAGACGCCGAAAGTCCCCCCCAGTGAAGGGGAGAAGGCCCGGGGTGGGGGACGGAAGGGAGCCCGATAGGGACAGGCCTCGTGCATGCCCCAGGATAGGCCAAGCCGCCGGGCGGTCGGCTCCGACTCCCGGGCTCCTTGTCTTCTTTTCGGTAGTGGTAAGGCCAAGGGGTGACGGAGTGAGGAGGCAACCGTCCGGCGACAAGACCCTCCCAGCCCGGGCGTTAAGGCGGGGAGACGAGTCGGTCCGTCGGAAGGTCTGCCGGGTCGATGACGCCGGCGATCCAGCCGCCACCGAGGAGGCGGTCGCCGGCGTCGTAAAAGACGGCGGCCTGACCCGGCGTGATGGCCCGCTGGGGCTCGTCGAAGACGACGACGGCGGTCCGGCCGTCGGGGTCCGGGTAGACGGTCGCCGGGGCGTCCCCGTGGCGGTACCGGATCCGGGCCCGAACCCGCAGGGGCGCCGTCGGGGGCGGGACAGACACCCAGTTCAGGTCCTCGACCCGCAGGGCCGCATGGTA
>CAYVCH010000362.1:0-1550 GCA_964449755.1 uncultured Actinomycetes bacterium | reverse complement strand
TGCCGGCCGCGGGGCGCGACGCCCGTCGCCTCCCCCGCGACACGCTGCGCCGCCCGGGGCTGCCCGCGCGCCACCGGGGGCGCGGGAGTCGGGGCCGGGTCGACCGGACCCCTCACCGGTCCTCCAGCAGCCCGTAGACGATGGAGACCTCCGGGGGGGTCTCCTCCCGCTTGACCAGGAACTCCACCAGGCGACTCACGCCGAGCCAGCGGACCTCGCCCGACCCCACCAGCTTTTCGCCGAAAAGGTGCAGGCGCCGGTCCACGCGCTCGCGGACGCCGTGCGCCTCCAGGGTCGCGTCCGACTCGGTCGTGAAGGAGGCCCACTCGGGCTTCTGCCCGGCTTCCTCCACCTTCCGGTAGGCGACGAAGTAGCGCGGCATGGACTCACCCGCCTCCCGATGGCTCCAGCAGGTTGACGAACCGGCGGAACAGGTAGTGGGCGTCGTGCGGCCCCGGCGAGGCCTCCGGGTGGTACTGCACCGAGAAGACCGGCAGCGACCGGTGCCGCAGGCCCTCGCACGTCCCGTCGTTCAGGTTCACGTGGGTGACCTCGAGCCCCCGCGGGGGGCACGAGTCCGCGTCGACCGCGAAGCCGTGGTTCTGCGACGTGATCTCCACCCGGCCCGTCGCCAGATCGCGGACCGGATGGTTGGCCCCGTGGTGGCCGAAGGGGAGCTTGTAGGTGCGCCCCCCGAGGGCCAGGGCCAGGATCTGGTGGCCCAGGCAGATCCCGAAGATCGGCAGCCGGCCCAGCAGCCGCCGGACCGCCTCGGCGAGGTACGGCACGCCCTCGGGGTCCCCCGGCCCGTTGGCGAGGACGACCCCGTCCGGCCGGAGCGCGAGCACCTCCTCGGCCGGGGTGAACGCCGGGACTACGGTGACCCGGCAGCCGACGGCGGCCAGTTGCCGGAGGATGTTCCACTTGATCCCCGAGTCGTAGGCCACCACGTGAAAGCGCAAAGGGGGCGGCGCCAGATAGCCCCGCCCCGGCTGCCAGGTGGAGGTGGGCCAGACGTAGCGCGTCTGGCACGTCACCTCCTTGACCAGGTCCCGGCCGAGCAGGCCAGGGGACGCCCGGGCCTTGGCGACCAGGCTCGCCGGGTCCAGGTCCTCGGTGGAGATCACCCCCTCCTGGGCGCCGTGGTCCCGCAGGTGCCGGGTGAGGGCCCGCGTGTCGATGCCCTGGATGCCCACGATCCCGTGGCGCGCCAGGTAGGCGTCCAGGCTCTCCCGCGCGCGCCAGGAGGAGGCCAGGGGCGAGGCTTCCCGCACGACGAACCCCTCGACCCACGGCCGGCGGGACTCGACGTCTTCGTCGTTGACCCCCGTGTTGCCGATCAGAGGGTAGGTCATGCAGACGATCTGGCCCTTGTAGGAGGGGTCGGTCAGGATCTCCTGGTAGCCGGTCATGGCTGTGTTGAAGACCACCTCCCCCGCCGCTTCCCCGCGGGCGCCGAGGGGCTCGCCCTCGAAGACCCGCCCGTCGGCCACCCAGGCCGGATCGCGCGGCGCCTGACGGCTGGGTTCCGCCGCGCCTGACGGCTGGAT
>CAYVCH010000361.1:849-1565 GCA_964449755.1 uncultured Actinomycetes bacterium | reverse complement strand
CCCCGCCCTTCGAGTACCGGTCGAGGGCCTCCACGTGGTCCCAGAACTCCTTCACGAAGCGTTCGTCGCCCCCCTCGTCGTCCTCCTCGAAGAGGGGAGCGAGGAAGTGGCCGAACCCGTGACGGCGACCCCCGTCGCGGACGATGCGGTCGCCCTCGTCCCGGAGGCTGTAGCGCTTGGCCGCCACGACGAATGCCGTCACGTCCTCGTGCTCGACCTTGAGGAGGTCGGGGACGAGGGAGCGGTCGTAGGGGTTCAGGGCACCCACCGCCTTCCGGACCTCCTCCACCTGATCGGGGGTGAGGGCGAGGACGGCCTCGGCCCCTTCCGGGGTCCGGTGGGGGCCCCCGGGGCACGGCACGAGCGCCCCATCTTTCCGGGCCACGATCGCCATGGAGTCCGTGTCGCAGAAGGCGAAGGAACCCCCCCTCCTCGCCACCTCGGACTCCGCGATGGCGAGGATCAGGCGCCCTCCGGCGGTGGTGAGGGCGGCCGCCGGCGGGAAGGTGAACTCGCCCGGGTGCTCGGGCCCCTCGACGGTTGTGGAGAAGGACCGCAAGCCGTGGACGCTGATCCGGCCCTTCCCGCGACCCCGGTTCATCTCGGCCGTCACCCCGTACAGGCTGTTGGCAACGATCTTGAGGAACCGGTCCCACCGCTTCTCCGATTCCGCCAGGCGCTTCCTGGCCTCGATCAGGCGGGTGTAGGGGTCGTCG
>CAYVCH010000361.1:0-803 GCA_964449755.1 uncultured Actinomycetes bacterium | reverse complement strand
CCACGGGCCGAAGGCCCCGAGCCACCCCTTGCGGCTCGAACAGCACCACCCGGCGGATGCACGGTCCGCGACCCCGGATCCCCGGGAGGGGAGGGACCTTCGGGATGGGACCTCCGAGGAGGACCGACGCCACCAGGTCCGGCATGGCGTACCACAGGGGGCCCTCGGAGCGGCGGACCTCGCAGGTGGCGATCCCCAGGTTCTCATCGTCGAAGGTCGTCCGGACCGGGAGCACGCACCCTTCCGGATCCACCAGGACGAAGGCCCGCATCAGGGGGTCCCTCCAGGTGGAGGGGTCGAGGACCCGGAAGGCCGCTTGGGCCAGGAACCCTGCCGCCTCGGCGAGGAGGCCCTCCTCGCCGGCTTCGGAGTCCCGGACCCGAATGCGCGCACAGCGGAGGTAGTCGGCGAGGCCGAGGAGGGCGGAGGCGGCGGGGTACTCCGAGGTCACGTCGAGGACCGCGACCGGGACGGGCCACCTTCGGATGCGGGCCTCGGCCCGCCCCCCGTAGAAGGCGGCCATGGCGTAGCCGAGGTAGTGGTCCCGGTCCTCCCCGCCCTCGGGGAGGGTGAAGCCTTTGCCGAGGGGCCGGCGGACCCCGAGCCTGCGGAGGAGGTCCTTGGTCACGGAGGCGGGGGAGTACATCCTCCAGGCGGGGGTTTCGATCCCCAAGGCGTGGTGCTCGGAGAGGACCGCCTCCGCCAGGCGGCGGGTGGCCCCCACGTCCTCGCGACAGTAGGTGATGTACTCCTCGCTGATCTTCCCGCCGTGGTCCACCTTCCGCTTGTCGTAGCGCTCGCCG
>CAYVCH010000360.1:0-1572 GCA_964449755.1 uncultured Actinomycetes bacterium | reverse complement strand
TGCCGAGGATGGTCTTGCCGAGCCAGGGCACCGCGAACAGCACGCGGCCGTCGCTGACATCGACCAGCCGGTTGATGGAGCGCAGGCCGATGGCCGTCAGCCGCTGCTTCAGCCACTCCGGCGACGGGCCATTCTTCACGCCGCGGATCACGCGTCCGGCGAAGGCGGGGCACATCTCCGGCGCGTCCAGCCGCACGGTGATGGGGTTGGGATAGGTCCCCGGCACGGCCTCGAAGACCCCGGCGCACCGCGTCCCGCAGGCCCGGCACCTCCCGTCCTCGGTCAGCCCCCAGGTACCCAGCTCGTACCAGTCGCGCTCGATGAGGAGGCTCCCGCAGGCGTGACAGTAGGTGCTCTGGCCCTCCCGGTCGTGGACGTTGCCCGTGTAGGCGTAGCGGACGCCGTTCGCCATGGCGATCCGCCGGGCCCGGGTGAGGGTCCCGGGCGGCGTCGGGGGCCGGTCCATCATCTTGAAGTCCGGGTGGAAGGCGGTGAAGTGCACGGGCACGTCGGGGCCCAGGCGCTCCACCACCCACCGGGTCATGGCGTCGATCTCCTCGTCGGTGTCGTTGACCCCGGGGATCAGCAGGTTGGTGACCTCGAACCAGACCCGGGTCTCGTGCTTCAGGTACTCCAGGGTCTCCAGCACGGGGCCCAGGTGCCCGAAGCAGACCCGGTGGTAGAAGTCCTCGGTGAAGCCCTTCAGGTCCACGTTGGCGGCGTCCATGTGCGCGTAGAACTCGGCCCGGGGCTCGGGGGTCACGTACCCGGCGGTCACGGCCACCGCCCTGATGCCCCGGGCCCTGCAGGCCACCGCCACGTCGATGGCGTACTCCATGAAGATGACCGGGTCGTTGTAGGTGAAGGCGACGCTCCGGCACCCCAGGGCCTCGGCGGCCTCGGCGATGGTCTCGGGGGAAGCCGCGTCGGCCAGCGTGTCCACCTCCCGGGACTTCGAGATGTCCCAGTTCTGGCAGAAGCGGCAACCCAGGTTGCAACCGGCGGTCCCGAACGACAGGACGGCCGTGCCCGGCAGGAAGTGGTTCAGGGGTTTCTTCTCGATGGGGTCCACGCAGAAGCCGCTGGACCGCCCGTAGGTGGTGAGGACGATGGCGTCGCCCTGGCGCATCCGGACGAAGCAGAAGCCCCGCTGCCCCTCCTGGAGCCGGCAGAACCGCGGGCACACGTCGCACTGGACGCGGCCGTCCTCCGTCCGGTGCCAGTACCTCGTGGGGTGCGACGTTCCCCGCACCATGTGGTCCCTCTGTCACCATCATGCACCCGGGACCGGCGCTCAACCACCCCCCCGCTCCGGCCGAGAACTCGACAGGAGGCGAACTGGCCACGATGACCCGAGGCAGGACCCTGCTGGCCGCGGCCGCCGCGTGCGCCGTGGCCGTCTCCGGCCTCCTGACCCCGGTGGCCCGGGCCGGCGAGGCCGTCCCCGACGGCCCGGCGCCTCGGCGCCTCTCCCGCCGGCTGCCTCCCCTGACCCCGGGTCCCCGCGACGGCCTCCGCCGGGCCCTGGCCCGGGGCCAGCTCGACGAGGCCCACTACGCGCTGGAGCGGGCC
>CAYVCH010000359.1:653-1576 GCA_964449755.1 uncultured Actinomycetes bacterium | reverse complement strand
CGGTGGAACGGGTGGTCGGTGGGCTCGGTGCCGACGCCCTGACCGGCGGCGACGGCGACGACGTGCTGGTCGGGGGGGCCGGCAACGACCGGCTCACCGGAGGAGCTGGGAACGACGTGCTCATCGGACTCGAGGGGACCGACCGCCTCGACACCCGGGACGGGGTGGCAGGGAACGACACCGCCGACGGCGGGCCCGGCGCCGACACGTGCCTCACCGACCCGGGGGACGTGGCCGTCGCCTGCCCCTGAGACGCCGCGGGGCGACCCGACTGGACCAGGACCACGCCCCGACCTAGAATCCCGCCGACCCCGTCCGGGGCGCGAGCGCCTCCGGGCTCAAGGGGCGAGCCGCCGCAGCCGACCCACGAACGGCTGCACGGGGAGGGCAGGCCGTGGGTACGACCCGGAGGGAGTTCCTGAGGCGGGGCGCCGCGACGGTGGCCCTCCTCGCCGCCGGTGGCCTGCGGCCTCCGGTGGCCTGGGGCAGGCACAGCCGGATCCACGGCACGTGGGTCCTCCAGCAGGCGCGCAGCGTGGCCGACCTGGACCGCGTGGCGCCGGCGATACGAGGCGCCGTGTCCTTGCGCGGGGTGGTGGGCCTGTCGGTGCGGGTCCCCTGGAGCTCCCTGGAGCTCTCCAGGGACACCTACGACCTGTCCGTCCTCGACCGGGCCCGGGAGATCGCGGCCTCCAAGCCCGTGGTCGTCCGCTTCATGGCGGGGCGGTGGACCCCCGAGTTCCGCCTTGGCCACCACGTCGTCTACGACGGGTCCGCCACGGGTGGGCTGGGGAGCGGCTCCAGGGTCCCCCTGCCCTTCGGCCCCGACGGGGGGCGCAACTGGCCCTTCGAGACGGGCTGGAAGCGGCTGGTGAACCGTCTCGCGCAGTGGTCCTACGACGCCGCCGCACCCCTCCTCCACT
>CAYVCH010000359.1:416-633 GCA_964449755.1 uncultured Actinomycetes bacterium | reverse complement strand
GACTGCTCTGGGCCGAGCTGGGGCTGGTCGACCAGATGATGCGGCAGCCCGGCTACAGCTACCAGGCGGCCCGGGACACCCACCTCCGCCTCCTCGACCACGCCCTGTCCAAGACCACGGCCGGCCTGGACGTCGAGTTCTCCAGCTCCGGCCGGGCCCCTCGCCAGCTCAACGCCGACATCAGGGGCCACATCCTCGCCCACGGCCAAGGGTCCCG
>CAYVCH010000359.1:0-354 GCA_964449755.1 uncultured Actinomycetes bacterium | reverse complement strand
GGGCGGCCCAGATGGTGGACGGGGGGAACGCGTATGACTGGGCCGCCGTCTACCGGAACGCCCGGGCCATGGGGGCGGAGTACGTGGAGGTCTACACCTCCTCCTTCACCGGGGGGACCTCCGCGCAACTCGCCGCCGAAGCCGACCGCTTCCGCGCGGGCGCCTGAACCATCCCGGCCCCTTCAACTCGGGAGCCGGCACCTCCTGCGCCCCCTGGGGCCCCGGCCAGCCGGCCGGCTCAGCCGACCGAGAAGTTCCTCCAGGGGGTGGCCGGCCCCAGGTTCCCGGCCCCGTCCACGGGCCGGACCCGGAAGCCGTAGCTGCCCGACGAGGGCGGGTTGAAGGTGTAGCTCC
>CAYVCH010000358.1:0-1600 GCA_964449755.1 uncultured Actinomycetes bacterium | reverse complement strand
TCGTCGTCCCCCGCAAGGTATGGCTCGCCCACGACGTGGGGCGGGCCATCAACCCCCTCCTGGTCGAGGGGCAGATCGAGGGCTCGGTCTACATGGCGCTGGGGGAGGCCCTCATGGAGGAGCAGACCTTCCGCGACGGCCGCCACAGGGGGCCGTCCATGCTCGACTACAAGAGCCCCACGGTGCTCGACATGCCCGAGGTGGAGGCCATCATCGTCGAGACCGACGACCCGGAAGGCCCCTTCGGCGCCAAGGAGGTCGGCCAGGGGCCCCTCCTCCCGGTCCCCCCCGCCCTGTGCAACGCCGTGTACGACGCCCTCGGCGTGCGGGTGGACGAGGTGCCGGTGACCCCGGAGAAGGTCCTGAAGGCCCTGGAGCGCAAGCGGCGGGGGGAGGAGCCCCGCCACGGGCCGTCGGCGGTGCCGCGAGCCACCTTCCGCGCTCCCACGGTGGTGGAGCCTCCGCCCGACGCGCCCGCGCTCTCGGACGTCCTGGCCGGGAGGTGAGTGGTGCTCCGCCTGCCGCCCTTCGCCTACCTCCGGCCACGGACCGTGGCCGAGGCCGTGGAGACCCTGGCGACGCACGGGGCCCGGGCCCGACCCCTCGCCGGCGGCACCGACCTGCTGCCCAAGATGAAGCGGCGCCAGCTCCAGCCCTCGTACCTCGTGGCCATCTCCCACCTCCCCGAGCTCCGGGGCCTCGAAGGCTCGGCGGCCTCAGGCCTCTCGATCGGCGCGGGCGAGCCCCTGGCGCGGGTAGCCATCCACCCGGAGGTCGTCGCCGGGTACCCCGCCCTGGCCCGGGCAGCGGCGGCGGTCTCCACCCCGCAGCTCCGGGCCATGGGCACCCTGGGAGGGAACCTGGCCGTGGACCCCCGCTGCACCTACTACGACCAGACCGAGGAGTGGCGGGAGAGCATGGGATCGTGCCTGAAGGTGGGGGGCGAGGTCTGCCTCCTGGCGCCCGCGGGGTCCCGGTGCTGGGCCGTCTCCTCCTCCGACACCGCCCCCGTCCTGATCGCGCTGGGCGCCGAGGTGACCCTCGAGGGCCCGGCCGGGGTCCGGACGATCCCCCTGGCGGAGCTCTACGCGAACGACGGCATGGCCTACCTGACCACCGCCCCCGACGAGCTCATCACCCGGGTGCACATCCCGCCGGCCCAGGGGTGGCGGTCCACCTACCTCAAGCTGCGCAGACGGGGGTCGTTCGACTTCCCCATCCTCGGCGTGGCGGTGGCGCTCCGCCCGGAGGACGGGGTCGTGGCCGAGGTGCGGATCGTCCTCGGCGCCGTCGCGTCTCGACCCATCCGGGCCGAGGGGGCGGAGGCCCTCCTCGCCGGGCGACCCCCGACCGCCGAGCTCCTGGCCGAGGTGGCCCAGCGCGCAGGCGACCCCGCCAAGCCCCTGGACAACACCGACCTCACCCACCCCTGGCGGAAGCGGATGAGCCGGGTCCTCGTACGTCGGGCCCTGGCGGAGCTCACCCACCGCCCCGCCTGAGGCGGCGGAAGCCATCTCGGCCCCGGTCGGGTCCCGCCGCCGGCGAGGTGACCGACCGGCCAGACAGTCGTGGTAGGGTCCGTGCCGTGGCGACGACGGAG
>CAYVCH010000357.1:0-1616 GCA_964449755.1 uncultured Actinomycetes bacterium | reverse complement strand
GTGGTTGGCGTGGGGGCGGTCCTCGCTCCCCTGGCCAGGGCCTGAGCGCCCGCGGGGCGGGACCGGCCGTGACCGAGGGGCCCGGAGCCATGGCTCGGGCCTTCCACGCCTCCACGAAGGCGAGCCCCGACGCGGTCCGCCGGCGGGCCTGGTCCCTGGACTGGGAGAACAAGCCCGACCCCTTCAAGCGGTACCTCGACCTCCCCAGGATCCCCCTGCCGGACCCGCCGGACCTCGGCGTCCCGGCCCTCCGGGCTCTCTGCGCCCCACCTCCCGGGGCCGAGGCCCCCGTGGACGTCCCGGGCCTCGCCCGGCTCCTCCTCTATGGCGCCGGCCTCCGCCGGACCCGAGCCTTCGCCGGGGGGGAGGTCGTCCACTTTCGCACCTACGCCTCGGCGGGAGCCCTCTACCCGGTGGAGGTCTACCTGGCCTGCACGGACCTGACCTCGCCGGAAGGGGGCCCGGGCCTGCCCGCCGGCGTCTACCACTTCGACCCCTCCGGACCGGCCCTCGTCCCCCTCCGGGAGGGGGATCACCGCGGCTTCCTCGTCCGGGCCACTGCCGGGGAGGCGGCCCTGGCCCAGGCCCCGGCCGTCCTCGTCCTGTCCGGCATCCCCTGGCGGACGGCCTGGAAGTACACCGAGCGGGGCTATCGGCACCTGTTCTGGGACGCGGGGATGATCCTGGCCGGGGTGCTCGCCCTGGCCACCTCCGCCCGCCTGCCCGCCCGGGTCGTCCTCGGGTTCGCCGACGCCGAGGTGGAGCGCCTCCTCGGCCTGGACGGACGCCGGGAGTATCCCCTCTGTCTCGTGGCCCTGGGCCGGACGGCCCCCGTCGCACCGGCGGGGGAGCCGCCCGAAGGGGCCACCTTCCGTACAGCCCCCGTCTCCCCCCGGGAGCTGCAGTTCCAGGCCATCACCGCCGTGAACGACGCCGGCCGGCTCACCGCCGCCGAGGTGGCCCCCTGGCGGGCTGCCTGGACCGCGGAAGGGGCCCAGCCCCCACCTTCCCTGCCCACGGACGCTCCGGCGGGCTCGCTGGAGCGGGTCATCCGGCGCCGGGGTTCCGCCCGCTACTTCGCCCCCGGTGCAGTCCCGGCCTCGGTCCTCGAGCGCATCGTCGGCATTGCCTCCTCGGGTCCCGCCGCTGACCTCGCCCCCGGCGGGCTCGACCTGGTGGAGCCCGTCGTCGTCGCCCACGACGTGGAGCGCCTCTCCCCGGGCGTCCACGTCCTCCGAGAAGGCCGCCTCCTCCTGCTCCGGCAGGCCCACCTGCGGCGCGAGGCCGCCGCCGTCTGCCTCGGCCAACGCCTCGCCCACGACGCCGCCGCCGCGGTCTTCCTCATGGCGGACCTGGAGGGGGTCCTGGCGGCCCTCGGCGACCGCGGCTACCGGGTGGCCCAACTCGCCGGCGGCGTCGCAGCCGGCCGGGCCTACCTCGCCGCCTACGCCCACGGCTTCGGTGCCACCGCCCTCACCTTCTTCGACGACGAGGTCTGCCGCCTGCTGGGCCGGGAGGACCGCTCCTGCCTCCTCGTGGTCGCGGTGGGCGAGAGCCCCCGCCTCCGCCGTGGGGAAGGCCGGGCGGGGCGGGACGAACCGCCGCGGCCGCCCGCC
>CAYVCH010000356.1:0-1625 GCA_964449755.1 uncultured Actinomycetes bacterium | reverse complement strand
GGGGCCGGGCGAAGGCGGCGGCGCCCGTGGAGCTCCCCAGGCGGGCCCGGCGGGGGGCTCGCGCCACCGAGCCTGCCGGGCCGGCGGAACCGTTGGAGACCCTGTGGTCGGAGTTCAAGGAGGGCGGGTCGCCGGCGGCCCGGGAGCGGCTCATCCTCCACTACGCGCCCCTCGTCAAGTACGTGGCGAGCCGGGTGGCGACGGGCCTGCCGAGCAGCGTGGAGCAGGCCGATCTCGTCTCCTACGGCATGTTCGGCCTCATCGACGCCCTGGAGAAGTTCGAGCCGGGGCGGGGCATCAAGTTCGAGACCTACGCCATCCCCCGGATCCGCGGGGCCATCATCGACGAGCTCCGGGCCATGGACTGGGTGCCCCGGTCCGTCCGGTTCAAGGCGCGGGAGATCGAGAAGGCCTACCAGGACCTGGAGGCACTGCTCAAGCGGGCCCCCACCGAGCAGGAGATCGCGGACCGCCTGGGGGTCAGCCTGGGGGAGCTCCACGACGTGGTGAACCAGATCTCCTTCGTGTCGGTCCTGGCCCTGGACGAGGTGGTGGCCGTCGGGCAGAACCGGGGCGAGCGGCTGTCCCTCCTGGACACCCTGGCCGACCGGGGCACGGATCCCACCGCCGGGCTGGAGGGCCAGGAGATGCGGGGGCTCCTGGCGGCCGCCATCAACTCCCTGTCGGAGCGGGAGAAGATCGTCGTGACCCTCTACTACTTCGAGGGCCTCACGCTGGCCGAGATCGGCGAGGTCCTCGGGGTCACCGAGTCCAGGGTGTGCCAGATCCACACGAAGGCCGTGAGCAGCCTCCGCCTGCAGCTGGCCGAGTCCACCTGAGGGGCCGGCCCCGGTGGCAGTGAGGGGCCGCCGCCGGCTGGAACCGTCGGCGGTCCGCGTGACGGGGGTCACGGCGGCCGGAGGGCCGCCCCGGTAGCCTCCCGACGTCGTCCGAGAGGGAGGCCCGTCGTGGTGGCAGTCAGGTGGCTCCTCCCCCTGGTGGCCTGGGCGGTGGTCGGGACCATGGCCGGCGGCGGTCCCGCCGCCTCCACCGACGTGCCGGCCGCCTGGCCGGGGGCCGTCGGCGGGGGCTGGCCGTGGCCGGTGGTGGGGCCGGTCCTCGCCCCCTTCGCCCCGCCCGACTCCCCCTACGGGCCCGGGCACCGGGGCATCGACATCGGCACGCCAGTGGGCACCCCGGTCCTGGCCCCGGCCCCGGGGGTGGTGCGGTTCGCCGGCCAGGTGGGCGGCCACCTCTACGCCTCGGTGGACCACGGAGGGGGGCTGGTGAGCACGTACTCGTGGGTCTCGTCCCTGCTCGTGCGGGAGGGCGAGGCGGTGGCGACGGGAACCCCCCTGGCGATGAGCGGCGCTGGCCATCCCGGCTCGCCCCTGCCGCACCTGCACTTCGGCGTGAAGCTGGACGGCGTCTACGTGGACCCCCTGGACTACCTCTCCCCGGGCAGCGTGGTCGGTCTCGTGCGGCTGGCGCCCCTGGACGAGCCCTGACCGGGGCCGTCAGCTGGGTGCGGGGGCGCCGGGCCCTGTGGGCCGGGAGCCCGCGGGGGCCCTACAATGGCGCCTCGTCCGAGCCAGGAAGGTCCGCCTGTCCGCGATCGCCGCTCC
>CAYVCH010000355.1:0-1625 GCA_964449755.1 uncultured Actinomycetes bacterium | reverse complement strand
CGGTGTAGGGGGCGTCCACCAGGTACTGCAGGCGCACCCCGGTGAGGGCGTAGAAGCCGTGGGCCACCCCCGGGGGGATGTACAGCCCGCCCAGCCCCTCCGAGGCGTCCAGGGGCAGCTCGGCCTTGCGGCCCCGCGTCGGGGAGCCCTCCCGCAGGTCGTACAGGCCCACCAAGGCCCGGCCCTCCAGCAGGCACCAGTAGTCCGCCTGGCGGCGGTGCCAGTGGAGCCCCCGCAGCACGCCGGCCCGGGAGACCGAGAGGTTCGCCTGGACCATGGGCGGGGCCCCGGGCAGCCACTCCCGCCGGTAGGTCTCGGTGAGCGAGCCCCGGGCGTCGGCGTGGGTGGTGAGGGCGACCAGCACCACCCCCTCGATGTCGAGCGGGCGGAGGGCCGGCGCCGCGACCCCTCCTACCCGGCCACGCCGGCCCACCGCCCCCCGTGGCCGGCGGCCTCCACGCTCCCCGGCACGCCTCCCAGGGCCTCCACCAGGTCGGCCAGGGCGCCGGCGACCCGGGCCCCCTGCTCCGCCGACCCGATGTGGACCCCCCGGGCCTGGAGGACCTCGAAGAACCCCTCCAGCACGGCCCGCTCGTCGCCGAGGAGGGAGGCCTCGGAGACCTGCAGGGCCGCCGCCAGCCGCGCCAGGGTGTGGATGGAGGGCGAGACGTGGCCGTTCTCGTAGCGGGAGAGCCTGGCCTTGGGGATCCCCGAGACCTCCTCCAGGTCCGACTGGGACATCCCCGCCCGCAGCCGCGCCTCCCGCAGGCGTCTGCCGAACTCCCTGTCCTTGCCCATCGCCTCCTCCGCGTCCGCGTTGCCCCCCCAGGCAGCGTCGCGGGCAGGCTAGCAGGTTCGCGGGCGCCGACCAACTGGACGGGCGGCCCCCCCACCGGTCCCCCGACCCCGGGCGAGGGGTCAGACCACCACCACCCGGACCACGTCGGACCGGGCGGAGCAGGTGTGCAGGTGGGGGTGGACGGCGCTCAGCACCCTCCGGGCCACCACGACCCGGAACAGGCCGGTCTCCTCCACGGGCTCCTCGAACCGGTACCGGCCCCGGTGACCGGTGGTCGTGGTGGCGATCACGCCCTCCCCGAGCCGCTTCAGCTTCACCGTGGCCCTCCGCATGCAGGCCGGCTTCCGCGAGGTCACGTTGCCCTTGAAGACCACGGTCTCGCCGGCGGAGGTCTGGGTGGGCCGGGCCCCGAGGGAGACCTCGACGGGGAAGTCGACGGTGTGGCCGAGGGCCGCCGGGACCAGCCCCAGGACCAGCGCGCCGGCGAGCCCGAGCGCCAACGTGGCGGACCGGAACGCTGAGCGTGACACGGCTGGCACCTCCTCGTGCGGTCCGCCCGAGGATACGCCCGTTGCCCGGCCAGGGCAACTCGGGAGCCGCGGAAACCGGCCCGCCCCTACCCGCGGCCCGGCTCCCGAAGGCGTGGCGGGTCCCGCAGGACCTCGGCCAGGGTGGGGTTGGAGCGGTCCCGGTCGGACAGGAGGGGGTGGCGGTCGGGCCAGGCGATGCCCACGCCGGGGTCGTCCCAGGCCAGGCCGTGCTCGTCGGCGCCGGTGTAGGGGGCGTCCACCAGGTACTGCAGGCGCACCCCGGTGAGGGCGTAGAA
>CAYVCH010000354.1:0-1652 GCA_964449755.1 uncultured Actinomycetes bacterium | reverse complement strand
CGGACTGCCCCCCGGGCCAGCCGGGCGCCTCCACGGGGCCCACGGCCTCCAGGGACTCGGCCAGGGCGACCAGGTCCCGCAGGGGAATCCCCGGGGCGTCGAGGGAGCGGTAGACCCCGGCCTCCACCCACTCGAGCAGACCGTGCTCCGGCCTCCAGCGGCCTCGGACGCCCGCGACCTCCACGGTCGAGGCCGAGCCCGTCGCCGGAGGGAGGGCGTCCGCCGGCTCCAGGAACAGGCGGATGGGAGGCCCGGCGAGCTCGGAGTCCCGCCGGTCGAGGTGGACGGCGACGGCGGTGCGCTCACCCAGGGAGAGGAGGTCGACGCCGGCGAGGACGTAGCCCGGGGGCAGGGGGCGGGGCAGGAAGACGGGGAACCCTGCCTCCCGCACGGCCACCTCCAGGGGGACCCGCCGGGCGAGCCACCGTTCCCCACGGCGGAGCAGCCACGCCGACGGCAGCGGGGTTCCCCGGAGGGGCAGGCCGTCGGCGATCCGCAGGAGCTCCCCTCGGGGAAGGTTGGTCTCCAGGTACAGGTCGGCCCCGGCGGTGTGGATGAGAAGGCGCCGGCCGGCCTCGGCGGAGGCGGGCTCGTAGTAGGCGACGCCGCCCCCCGGCAGGTTCACCTCCTCGGCCAGGGGGCCGATGGAGGCGAAGGGCAGGCCCCGAGGGCCGTCCCGGCGCTCCCCGAGCTTCAGCCAGGACAGGCCCCGGGCGTAGGTGACGAGGACGTCCGGCGCCCGCGGGTCCCGGCCCCAAGCCGGCTCCACGGCCCGGTACAGGTCCAGGCCGTCCAGGCGCTCGGGGGCGAGGGGCTCGTACCCGAGGCGCTGGGGCAGCTCGGCGGGGGCCACCGGCAGGGCCCCCTCCGTCCGGGTCCCCCTGGCTGCCCGGACCCGGAAGGTCCCGGGCGGCGGCGGGGCCTCCTGCACCTGGAGGGCCAGGACCTCGAAGACGGGCCGCCCCGGCCGCTCCACGGGCAGGCCGAAGCGCAGCTCCCACTGGCGGCGCTCCCGTGAGGCCGCGGGGAAGACCTGCCAGCGCAGGGGGAGCCAGGTCCCGGCGTCCAGCCAGATCCGCACCCGGTCCTCGGGGAAGAAGGGGCGCCAGGTGCCGCCCAGCCGGAGGAACGAGAACAGGGGGACGGCACGCTCGTAGGGCACCTCCGCCACCACGGCCTCCCGTCCCAGGACCCTGTCCCGCCCGACGGCCTCGGGACCGCCCGCGCCCACCAGGGTCTCCAGGGGGACGAGGAGCTCGGAGGGCATGGGGGAGCGGGTGGAGAAGGGGGTCCGGTCCCGGACCACGGTGCGGACCGTCGGGCACGCCCGGCCCAGGCCCGGCGGGCAGGCCGAGGGGGCCGTCAGGGCCCATCGGGAGCCGTTCACGACCAGGAGCAGGTCGGTGGGGGTGAAGCCCTGCCCGGGGTAGTCGGTGAGGTCGTGCACCTCCAGGCGGAGGCGCTCGGGGGCCCGGAAGTCGACGGAGAGCAGGAGGCGCCGGACGGGGACCCGCGGGTCCAGGTTCCACTCGGTGACGGCGAAGGTGGCCCGGTAGGCCTCCAGGCTCCGGGCGGCCTGCAGCAGGCCCCGGCGGACGTCGGCGGCGGCACCGACGACGGCCACCTGCACGAACTCACCCGGCACCTCCAGA
>CAYVCH010000353.1:0-1653 GCA_964449755.1 uncultured Actinomycetes bacterium | reverse complement strand
CACCTGGAACAGGGAGGTGTACTCCGGGCCAAGGCTCCCGCGCGCCACCCGGGCGGGGGAACACCGCCGAGGGCGCCGATCCCTAGGGGTTCGCTCCACAGGGCGGACCAGCCCCACGTCCCCCTTACGCCGTGGTGGTCCTCCCCCTGGGGCCTTGTTTCCGTCGCCTTTCGCGGCCTTTCCGATGGAACCCCCCTGCTCCCCCGGGCCCCGGGGCCCCGCCGGGGCCGGTCCCGGGGCGGAATCCGTCGGAATGTAGCACATTCCGCTTGAAAACAGGGGGGGGAGATGGTACGGTTTCCACGACGGCGAGGGGGCAGGGGATGGGCCTCGCAGGGGGTTGAAATGAGGAGGAGGACATGAGGACATGAGGCCTCGCGCGGTGAAAGTCCTCAAGGAGGGTGGAAACCTGGTCCTCCGCACCCCGGACCGGCTCCCCCCGGTCCTGAGCGACGCGGAGCTGGCCCGGGTCCTGGCGCAGGCCCGGCGGACCCGGGAGGGGGACCCCCGCCCCTGCCGCCGCCTTCAGGCCCACCGGGACCTGGTCCTCCTCCTGACCCTCGTCCACACCGGGCTCCGGATCGGGGAGGCCGTGGCGCTCTCCTACCGCCACGAGGGGGAGGCCCACCTGGCCGGGGTCCACAAGGGGCGGCGGACGGGCCAGTGTGACCTCTCCCGCCCCTTCGCCCTCACCCCGGATCGGGCCGGAGCCCGGCTCCGGCGGCTGATGCGGGCCGCGGGGATCGACCCCGGGCGGAGCCATCCCCACATCTTCCGCCACACCTTTGCGGTTCGGGCCGTGAGGGTGGGGATGCCCTCCTTGATGCTGGCGCGGCTTCTGGGGCACGCGTCGCCGATGACGACCATGGTCTACTACCACCTCCTCGGGACCGACGTGCGGCCCTTCCTGGAGCGGATGAAGCTTGCCGCGGGGGCCGCGGGGCCGGCGTGGTAAGCCTCGGGACCCCTGAGGAGGGAGCCCAATGGACCTCCCTGGATTGGCGGAAGCCTGGGCCGCGGTCCTCTGGACCCTGGGAATGGACCGGACCCTCCTCCTCCTCTGGCTGACCGCGGTCCTCTTGCTCCCGGTCTCGCTGGCCCTCGGAGGCCGGGCCCGGCTCCTCCTCTGGACCCTGGCCTTCCTTCTCAGGGGGCGTTGCCCTCCAGGAGTGGGGGCGGATGCGGTGGGGGAAGCAGCCGGTCGAGGTTCGGATCGTGAACGTCGTCACCGGCGCGGTCCGGACGGAGCCCGTGCCGTGCGAGGGGATCGACCGGGGGCTCGGGGGCTTCCTCGTCGGCGGCGGGCGGGCCCGGCTCACCTTCCCTGACGGCCGCCAGGTGGTCCTGGCGGACGTGGAGCGCCTGGAGCTGCCGGCGGGCGGCTGTCTGTGGTGAGCCGAGGGGCGCTTTCCCCGCCCTCCGGGGCCTCATGGACCGGTGTTACGGTTTCTGTTAACCAAAACCGGGATGGGTTAACACATTCCGTAACGCAGCCATCATGTACTCCATTGGAGGGGATGATGCTCCTCAAAGACAGCCCTGAGTTCCACGCCGACCTCCTCACCTGCTATGCGGACCTGCTCGGGGGCGCGCCCTATGAGGTGGTGGGGCCGTTCCTGGACCAAGCGGAGCTGCTTGGCCGGCTCCAGCATG
>CAYVCH010000352.1:0-1667 GCA_964449755.1 uncultured Actinomycetes bacterium | reverse complement strand
GCCCTCCTCTACCAGATCCACTACGACGTCGTGCTTCCCTTCCCCAACACCGTGCTGCCACCGGTGGCCGCGGGGCTCCTCGCGGCCGGCGCCCGGCCCGCGGCGGGGGAGGGGACCGGCGCCCTGGCCGGGCGGGCCGCCCTCCTGCCCCTGGCCCTCCTCCTCGTGCCCCTCGGCCTCGGCCTCCTCGCCCCCGAGCCGGCCGTCGGCCCCGGCGACGGGCGGAGCCTCCGGGTCATGACCTACAACCTCCACCTGGGGGTGCGTCCCGGAGGCCAGCTGGACCCCGAGGCCATGGCCCGGGTCATCGAGGAGCAGCACCCCGACGTCGTGGTCCTCCAGGAGGTGGGCCGGGGGTGGGTGGTCTCCTCCATGATGGACCTGGCCGAGTGGCTATCGGCCCGGCTGGGTCTGCCCTACGTCTACGCGCCCGCCGCCGACGACCAGTTCGGGAACGCGATCCTGTCCCGCCTCCCGGTCCTGGACGGGCGGGCGGTGCCGCTGCCCCAGGCAGGTGGGACCATGGTCCGGAGCTCCGTCTGGGCCGTGGTGGACCTGGGCGGGGGCGAGCGGCTCACCGTCATCGGCACCCACCTCCACGACCGGCCGGAGGACGTGGCCACGCGCCTGGCCCAGGTCGCCGTCCTGCTGGAGCGGTGGGGCGGGGCCCCACGGACGGTCCTCGCCGGCGACTTCAACGCCGAGCCGGACAGCCCGGAGATCGCCCGCGTCCGGGAGGCCGGCCTCGTCTCGGCCCAGGAGGCCGCGGGCACCGACCTCCCCACCTGGCCCTCGTGGGACCCCGTGGAGCACATCGACTACGTCTTCGCCACCCGGGACCTCGCCTTCTCGGCGCCGGTGCGGCCCGAGCGCACGGCCTCCGACCACCTGCCCCTGGCGGTGACGGTGTCGCTGCGCTGACGCGGCCCCGCTACGGGCGGATCACGACCGGCGTGCCGAGCCGGAGGAGGGGTCGCAGCCGGGCCAGGGCCGCCTCGGACACCCGCAGGCAGCCGGCGCTGGCCGCGCGGCCGATGGAGCCGGGGCGGTCGGTCCCGTGGATGGCGAGCTGGTCGCCGCCCGTCCAGCCGGGGGGCAGGCGAGTCTGGATCCCGGAGATGCCGAAGGCGAAGGAGCCATAGGGGCCGCCCTCGGAGAAGGCCACCCGGTCGGTGACGAAGTACCGCCCCGGGGGCGTCGGAGAGGGCCGAACCCCCACGGCGGCGGGGAAGCGGGCGAGCACCCGCTCCCCCCGGAGGATCGTGAGCTCCCGCCGGGAGCGGTCGACGAGGACGGCGACCTGGGTCCGGAGCCGCTCCAGCCCGGCCAGATCGATCCAGCCGGTCGCCCGGGTGCCCGCGTACGGCACGGGGACCCGGCCGAAGCGGCCGTCGGCGGAGGTCTCGAGGACCCAGGCCACCGTCGGGGTGCCAACGTAGCGGGAGGCCGCCGGCATGGTCCCGACGACCGGACCCCCACCCGGGCGGGAGGTGATGGGGAGGTCACGCTCGACCCGCACGAGGAGGTAGCCCCGGGCCCCCCGGGCGGGGACCCCCTCCGGCTCGCCGCCCCGGGCCCCCCGGGCGGGGAGCCCCTCCGCCTCGCCGGCCAGCGCGACGGCGCCCCGGGTCCCCTCCGGCCACCCGCCGCCGACTCCGGCCGTCGGG
>CAYVCH010000351.1:0-1676 GCA_964449755.1 uncultured Actinomycetes bacterium | reverse complement strand
TCCTCCCCCACAGCGGCCCACAGCCCCAGCCGGAGCGCCACCGCCGCCATCCAGGCCTCGCCGTGGGAGGCGAAGGCCCGCACCCCCAGATCCCGGACGGCGAGCTCCAGGTCGTCGCGGTGCGGGCCGGCCAGGCTGACCCGCCGGACCAGCTCCTCCTCGCGCCGCTCCGCCAGGCGCGCCCGGAAGGCCGCCTCCAGGTCCTCCCCCCACACCGAGGGTCGGTACCGGCAGGCCAGCCCGTACCCCAGGACCCGGGCGAAGTCCCCCTCGGCCCCCCTCGCCACACGGCCCACGGCCGCGCTCCGGAGCCGGATGAGGGCGCAGCCCCTCGCCACCAGCTCCGCGTCCCACGCATCGAGGCCGGGGGGCGCGCCCGGTCCCTCCCAGACCCGCAGGAGCCGGTTCCGCTGCCGCAGGGCCCGCTCGTAGGCAACGGCGGCCGAGGCCTTCGCCGGCCACAGCGCCGCCACCGCCTCGTCCATGAACCGGCGGCGCTCCCCCGGGTCGCCCCGGACGACCTGCAGGTCCTCGGGGCCGAAGAACACCCCCCGCAGGCGCCGCTGGACGTCCAGACGCCGTCGGACCGGGGACCGGTTCAGGTGCACGCGGGTGGCCCCGGCGGCAGGGATCTCCAGCTCCACCAGGACCCTCCCGGCCGCCGTCTCCAGCTCCCCCCGGACGTACGCCGCCCGGGCCCCCCGCCGGACGAGCGGGCCCGAGACAGCGGACCGGGGAGAGGCCAGGGCCAGCGCGTAGTACAGGGCCTCCAGGAGGTTCGACTTGCCCTCCCCGTTGCCCCCCACCAGGACCACCAGCCCCGCTGGCATCGCCTCCAGTCGGCTGAGGGCGTGGTTCCGGAAGTCGCGCACCTCCACCCACAGGAACCGCACCGCCCGGGGGCCACCGGCTCAGCCCACGGGCGCGGGGAGGCGGACCGGCATGACGAGGTAGACGAAGTCCTCGCCCTCCCCGCGGATGACCGCGGGCTTGAGCCCGTCCCGCACCTCAAGGCGCACGGTGTCCCCCGTCGCCGCCGCCAGCCCGTCCGCCACGTAGGCGGGGTTGAAGGCGATCGTCAGCTCCTCTCCCTCGTACGGCGCCTCCAGCGCCTCGACGGCCTGGCCGAGGTCCGGGGAGGACGAGGAAAGCCTGACGCCCAGGGCGTTGAACTCCATGCGGATGGGGGCGCTCTCGCGCGCGAGGACTGCCACGCGGCGCACCGCGTCGAGGAGCTGTTGGCGGGACACCGTGAGGCGGTTCTCGTACCCCTCCGGGAGCAGCTGCCGGTAGTTCGGGAACTCCCCCTCGATCAGGCGGGAGGTCAGCAGGAGCCCGCCGATGCGAAAGCCCACCTGCGCCTCGTCGAGGAGGACCTCCACCTCCCCGCGGGGGTCGCCGGCGGCCGCCCGGCCCGCCTCCGCCAGGGCCCGCTCGGGGACGATGGCCCGGGCCTCCCCGGGCGCGCTGCCCACCAGCTCCCGGACGGCAAGCCGGTACGAATCCGTGGCGACCAACACCACCCCTTCCCGGCCCACCTCCACCAGGACCCCAGTCAGGACCGGCCGCGCGTCGTCGCGCGAGGCCGCCCGCCCCACCTGCCCCACAGCCTCGGCGAAGGCCCCGGCCGGCAGGACGACCCGTGCCCCCCTCGGCTCCTGCAGCACCGGGAAGTC
>CAYVCH010000350.1:0-1686 GCA_964449755.1 uncultured Actinomycetes bacterium | reverse complement strand
CCCGGGCGAGCTGGGCGTTGTCGTAGAGCATCTTCTCGAAGTGGGGGACGTGCCAACGCGCGTCCACCGCGTAGCGGTGGAAGCCGCCCCCGAGGTGGTCGTAGACGCCTCCGGCGGCCATCCGGTCCAGGGTGACGGTGAGCATGTCGAGGGCCTCGGGCCTGCCGCGGAGGTGGGCCCGGAGGCAGAACTCGAGGACCATGGGCTGGGGGAACTTCGGTGGCCCCCCGAAGCCGCCCCAGTGGGGGTCGAAAGCCCGACGGAGCCCCTCCAGGGCCTCCCGGAGCAGGTCCTCCGACAGCAGGTCGGTGGAGGGCCGCTGGTCGGCCGTGCGCGCGAGGACCCGGGCCATCCGGTCCCCCTGGGCGAGGACCTCTCCCCGGCGCTCGCTCCAGGCCTGGGCGACGGCGAGGAGGACCTTCCGGAAGGCGGGGAGGCCGTGGCGGTCCTCCGGGGGGAAGTAGGTCCCGGCGTAGAAGGGCTTGCCCTCGGGGGTGAGGAAGGCCGTGAGGGGCCAGCCGCCGTGGCCGGTCATGGCCTGGACGGCGTCCATGTAGACGGCGTCCACGTCGGGCCGCTCCTCCCGGTCTACCTTGACGCAGACGAAGTGGTCGTTCATGACGCGGGCGGTTTCCTCGTCCTCGAAGGACTCCCGCTCCATCACGTGGCACCAGTGGCAGGCGGCGTAGCCGATGGACAGCAGGATCGGCCGGTCCTCCCGACGGGCGCGGTCGAAGGCCTCCTGCCCCCATGGGTACCAGTCCACGGGGTTGTGGGCGTGTTGGAGCAGGTAGGGGCTGGCCTCGTGGATGAGCCGGTTCGCCCGTCGGTCGGCCATCACCTCCATCTTCCCTGGTTTCGGCCCCTTCGACGAGGTCTCGCGTCGGGCCAGGCCCTGGCGAGCGAGCCGGCCCTGGGCTCCCTGGCCCGGAAGGGCTCGGGCCCAGGAGGTGCCCGGGCCTTCGAATGCGCTTGGCCGGCGCTGGCGTCGGTGGCAGACTGCCCGAGACATGGGCTCCGGACGCTCCTTTGCCCGGGACCGGCTCCGGCTGGCCGGTTTCCTCCTCACGGCCGCCGGGTCGGCCCTGGCCGGCGTCGGGAGCCTCCTGACCTGGGCCTCGGTGGGCTTCCGGGGAGACGTGGCGGGGACGCTGGCGCTGCCCGTCCGGGGCGTCGACGTCGGAGAAGGCCGCGCCGTCCTCGTCCTCGCGGTGGGCTCCCTCCTCGGGGTCCTCCTGCTCCGTCCGTCCCCCGGTCGGGCCCCCCAGCTCCTCGCCGTCCTCCTCATCGCCGCCGGACTCGTCTCCGCCGGCCTCGCCCTGGCCGACGGTGCCCTCGCCGCCCGGCGGTTCGTGGATCGGAGCCGTCTGGACGGGATCGCCCGTGCCCTCTCCCTCCAGCTCGGTCGGCCCTATCGGGAGGTCCGCGAGCGCCTGGGGCGGGAGTTCGAGGCCACGGTGTGGGTGGGCCGGGGGGCGGGCCTCTTCCTCGTCGTGGCGGGCGGGGCTGTCGGCGCCTCGGGGGGCGGCCTCACCCTCGCCTGGGCCCGACGGCGCGTACCCGGTGGCGCCGGGGGGTAGGCGGCGGCGGACGGCTCCTTCGGGTACCCTGCCCCCGCGATGAAGGTGGCCTACCAGGGCGAGCCGGGGGCCTTCAGCGAGCAGGCCGTCCTCGCCGTCTTCCCCG
>CAYVCH010000349.1:0-1700 GCA_964449755.1 uncultured Actinomycetes bacterium | reverse complement strand
GCCACAGGGTCCTGGGGCGCAGGAGCCCGGCCCGGATGCCCCGGGCCCGGGCCTCCCGGACGGCGTCCCGGGCGGCGGCGGCCACGATCCCGTAGGCGAAGACCACCACCTCCGCGTCGTCGACGAGGAAGGCCTCCACGTCCTCGACCTCGTCCAGGTGGCCCTCGACCTTCCCGTGGAGCCGTCGCAGCAGGGCATCGACGGTCCCGGCATCGGTGGTGGGATAGCCCCGCTCGTCGTGGGCGAGGCCGGTCATGTGGTAGCGGTAGCCCTGGCCGAAGGGGGGGATGGGGGGCACCCCATCGGCCTCCGCCGCGTAGGGCCGGAAGGCCTCCGGGGGCACCCGGGGGAGCCGACGGTCCACCACCTCCACCCGCTCGGGCAGGCTGACGCGCTCCCGCACGTGGCCGAGGACCTCGTCGTAGGCGACGACCACGGGCACCCGGAACCGCTCGGAGAGGTTGAAGGCGCGCACGGTGAGGTCGAAGACCTCCCGGACGGAGGCCGGGGTAAGGACGATGACCGGGTGGTCCCCGTGGGTCCCCCACCGGGCCTGCATGACGTCCCCCTGGGAGGGGGAGGTGGGCAGGCCGGTGCTCGGGCCCCCTCGCATGACGTCCACGACGACGCAGGGGACCTCGATCATGGCGGCGTAGCCGAGGTGCTCCTGCATGAGGGAGAAGCCGGGCCCGCTCGTGGCCGTCATCGCCTTGACCCCCGCCGCCGAGGCCCCGATGACGGCGGCCAGGGAGGCGATCTCGTCCTCCATCTGGACGAAGATCCCGCCCACCGGGGGCAGGAGCCTCGCCATCTCCTCGGCCACCTCCGAGGATGGGGAGATGGGGTAGCCCGCGTAGAAGCGGCACCCCGCCGCCACGGCCCCCCGGGCGCAGGCCGCGTTCCCCTGCAGCAGGCGGGCCTCACCCACGGCCGCCTCCCACCAGGGCCTGCAGGGCCCCCTCCCGGGCGGCGGGCTCCGGGGTCGGCGGCCGGACGGCGATGGCGAAGTCGGGACAGAGCAGCTCGCAGAGGCGGCACCCCGTGCAGGCCTCGGGCACCACCACCGCCACCTTCTCGTCCTCGTCCAGGGCGAGGCAACGCTCCGGGCAGACCCGGACGCAGATGTCGCACCCCTTGCACCAGGCACGGGTGACCTCGACCCGGGGGGGCACCCTGGCGGCCGCCGGCGGCGGGGGCGGGGGCGCGGGCAGCGCCCCCGGGAACGACATCTCCCGGCCCGCCCGGAAGCAGGCCAGGTTCACCGACAGGGCCCGGGCCGGGACGCCCAGCCGGAAGGCCTCCTCCCACGCCCCCTCGGGCAGGTCCACGAGGCGGGAGGCGACCCCCAGGAGGACGCTTCCGGCGGCCTTGGCGTTGCCCAGCTCCGCCGCCACCCGCCGGGCCTCCACGAAGCGCAGCTCCCCCGCCCACCGGGCCAGGGGGCCGGCGTCGGTGAGGGGGTAGCCGGAGGCCCAGGACCGATGGTCGGCGCAGGCCACGGGCGGGACGATCCGGTCCACCGCCGCCACCACCGCGCCTCCCCGCCGGAGGAAGGGCAGCCAGCGGAGGGCCTCCGCCCACTCGAAGGCGAGGATCAGCTCGGCCGTCCCCCGGGCCAGGAGGGGGCTTGCCACCCGGGGCCCAAAGCGGACGTGGCTGTAGACGACGCCCCCCCGCTGGGCCATGCCGTGGACCTCGCT
>CAYVCH010000348.1:0-1710 GCA_964449755.1 uncultured Actinomycetes bacterium | reverse complement strand
GGCAGCCGCTGGGCCTCCAGGGGCTCGGGGATCCCGAGCTGTTCCCACAGGCGGGCCGCGGCCCCCGGCATGATGGGCGAGATCAGGACGGCCAGCACGCGCAGCGTCTCCGCCGCCGCGTAGAGGACCGAGGCCAGCTCCCCCCGCCTCCCGGGGTTCCGGGCGAGGGTCCAGGGCGCCCGCTCCACCAGGTACTGGTTGGCTCGGGCCACCACGTCCCAGACCGCGGCCAGGGCCGGCGACAGGGCCACCTCATCCATGAGCCGGTCGTAGCGGGCCACGGCGTCGGCCACGGTGGCCGGGAGGTCGCCTTCGGCCCCTTCCACCGCTGGCTCCGGCACGACCCCGTCGAAGCTCGAGGCCAGCATGGCCAGCACCCGGCTGGCCAGGTTGCCCAGCCCGTTGGCCAGGTCGGCGTTGTACCGGTCCACCATGGACTCCCAGGAGAAGCTCCCGTCCTGGCCGAACTGGATCTCCCGCATGAAGTAGTACCGGTAGGCGTCGACCCCGAAGTGCTCCACCAGCTCCAGGGGGTGGATGCCGGTGAGCTTCGTCTTCGACATCTTCTCCCCCCCCACCAGGAGGAAGCCGTGGGCCCACACGCAGCGGGGCGGGTCGACCCCCCCGGCCATGAGCATGGCCGGCCAGTAGATGGCGTGGAACCGGAGGATGTCCTTGCCGACGAAGTGGATGTCGGCGGGCCACAGCAGCGCGAAGCGCTCGGGGTCGTCGGCGTAGCCGGCGGCCGTGATGTAGTTCGTGAGCGCGTCGAACCACACGTAGGTCACGTGGCGCGGATCCCACGGCAGCGGGATGCCCCAGCCGAAGGAGGTCCGCGAGATCGAGAAGTCGCGCAGGCCCCCGCGGATGAGGGACAGGACCTCGTTGCGGCGGGCCTCCGGCTGCACTGCCTCGGGGTGCCGCTCGTAGTGGGCGAGGAGGCGCCCGGCGTAGGCCGACAGGCGGAAGAAGTAGTTCTCCTCCCGCATGGGCTCCACGGGCTTGCCGTGGATCGGGCAGACGCCCTGCCGGAGGTCGCCCTGCGCGTAGTAGGCCTCGCAGGAGACGCAGTAGAGGCCCTCGTAGGTCCCGAGGTAGATGTCGTCCCGCCCGTTCTCGTAGACCGCGGTGAGCAGCCTCTGCACGGCCCGCTCGTGGCGGGCCTCGGTGGTGCGGATGTAGTCGTCGTAGGAGACGTCCAGCCGTTCCCAGACCTCCCGCCAGCGCGGCTCCATCGCGTCCACGAAGCTCTTCGGGTCCACCCCTCGGGCCTCGGCGGCCCGCTGGAGCTTGAGGCCGTGCTCGTCGGTGCCGGTGAGGAAGAACACCCGCTCGCCTCGGAGGCGGTGGTAGCGGGCCACGAAGTCGGTGGCCACGGTCGTGTAGGCGTGCCCGATGTGGGGCACGTCGTTCGGGTAGTAGATCGGCGTCGTGACGTAGAAGGCCCCGGCCCCCATGGCGGGGCCATTCTACGGGCGCCGGCGAGCCGGGCCGGTCCGGACCGGGGCCGAGGGGCCCCGGCCTAGTCTTGCTCAGACTACTTTCGGCGTTTCCACCAGGCGCCGGTACACCTCGTTGACGGACGTCCCGTGCCGGCGGGCGACCACCGCCGCCGCCTCCCGCCTGCGCATCCCCGCGGCCACGAGGGCCCGGGCCTCGGCCGCCAGGGCCGCTGGGTCCGGCGCCGGGGCCGGCGCCGCCCCCTCCCCG
>CAYVCH010000347.1:0-1720 GCA_964449755.1 uncultured Actinomycetes bacterium | reverse complement strand
ATCATCTCTTTCGCCCTCAAGGGCGCTGGCCGGGAGACCGCAAATCCCAGGATTGTAGTTCGCTTGGGTTCCCAGCTAGTAAGTTCCCGCCGGTCGACAGAGCCTGAACATCCCACACTCTGACGGCCGGGCCCGGTAGAAGACTTCCGGTCGTGGGCCTGGCGGAACGACCCCCGCTTGAGGGACCTCGGTCGCCTCGTGCTCTAGGTTGCGTCGTCCAGGCCCCGGCCGGGGACTGACCCGGTTGAGACAAGTTCGGGCGCCCGCTTCACCTGGGCGCGCCGCGGTTCCACCACTAGCGTGGTGACGGTCTCCTCCTGGCCCCGGCCGGAGGTGGGCGGCATCGCCGGTGCTCCGCGGCCACGGTCGTCGCGGCCCCGGAAAGGAGCGCACATGGAAGAGCGGCCGATCATCGGCATGGACCTCGGGGTGACCGCCCCGAGCGAGCTGGCCGTGGCCACCGGGGCCGAGATCGAGTCCACGCGGAAGGTGGCCTCGACGCCCAAGGGCCTCACCGAGGGGCTCCGGCGAGCGGCGAAGGGACGGGCCGTGGCCATCGTGGTGGAGTCCACGGCCATGGCTTGGTTCCTCGCGGCGGTCGCGGCGATGCGGGCAGGGATCGATCACACCCTGTACCGGGTGTCGGGGTCCAAGGCAGCGGCCCTTCGGGCCTTCTACCGGGCCCACACCAAGACCGACCGCATCGACTCCCGGGTCCTGGCCCGGATGCCCCAGGTGGATGACTCGCTCCGGACCTTCACCCTGCCCGAGCCGGGGGAGCTCGCTCTGCGCCGCCTGGTCGTGCTCCGCCACAAGCTCGTGACCGAGGCAACCAGGGTCTCCAACCGGATCCGCTCCACGCTTCACTGGGCGGCCCCGGGGATGATCCGGGCGGCGGGAGGGTCGGTGACCACCGGGGTCCTCGCCGTGCTGAGAAGGTGGCCTGACCTGCGGGATCTCGCGAAGGCCCGGGCCGCCACCATCGCCCGGACGGCCTCCTGGGGGCTCGAGCGAGCGGAGGCGGTGAGACGAACGGCCGCGGAGGCCACCTCGTTCTACGAGGGGTTCGTGGACTTCGCCGACCTCGCCATCGAGCTCGAGGTCGCCCTGGCCCAGCTCGGGGCCCTCGACCACCAGCGGACCCGCCTGGAGGCCCGGATCGCACAGCTGCACGAAGAGCGCCATCCCCACGATCATCTGCTCACGCTCCCCGGGGTCGGCCCGGTGGTGGCCGGGGTCATCCGGGCCATCCTGGGGACCCTGCACCGCTTCACCAGCCTGAGCGCCCTCCGGGCCTACACCGGTCTCGTCCCCAGGGAGGACTCCTCGGGGGAGACCCGCCGCCGGGGCAGGATCTCCAAGGCGGGGCCGTCGGTGCTCAGGTGGGCCCTGTACCTCGCCGCCGACGCCGCCCGGCAGTGCGACCCCGCCCTGGCCGACCTGTACCGGCGGCTCATGGTGAATCGGGGAAGGACGCACGCGCAGGCCCTGTGCGCCGTGGCCTCCCATCTCGTGGGGCGGATCTGGGCGGTGGTGCGGGAGCATCGTCCCTACGAGTGGCGTGACCTCGATGGCAACCCGATCAGTCGGGAGGAAGCCCGAGCCATCGCGCTCTCCCTCCGAGTCGACCCCGACACGAGGGCTCGCCTTCGCGCCCGCAAGCAAAGAGGGCCGGAGGCGCCACGCGCGAGGCAACCAGAGGCTCCTCAGGACACCCACC
>CAYVCH010000346.1:0-1722 GCA_964449755.1 uncultured Actinomycetes bacterium | reverse complement strand
ATCCGCCACATGAACAACCTGGAGTCGGTCTACACCTACGAGGGCACGAACGAGATCCACACGCTCATCGTGGGCGAGACCCTGACCGGGCTCCGCGCCTACGAGTAGCCCTCTTCCTGCCCTCGAGCCCCGTGCGGTTCGGTTCGCCCTCCCTTCGTCGTCGGCGACCCCCCCTCGCCCCCTCACACCACCGGCGGGCTGTACGGTAGATTCGCTCCTCGTTCGCCAAGGCTCACGAGGAGGTCCCCGTGGCTCGAGAGATCGACTGGCAGCTGTTCGAGAAGGCGGTGGACCTCACCGCCTCGGCCCTCCGGGGGTCCATGGGCGGCGAGGGAAGCCAGCCCCCGAAGTTCGCCGCTGACCTCTTCCGGGAGGTGTGGGCCGCGTTGAAGGAGGCCTCGACGGACCTGCCCGAGAAGCCCAAGCCCGGGTTCTAGTCTCGTCAAGACGAGCTCCTGGGATGCGGCCGCAGGGCCTCCAGGGGTCGACGGGTCGGCCGCTCGCTACGGTGGCGGGCCGTCGCCGGCCAGGGCCCGGCCCAGGTCGCGGATGGAGACCATCCCCACCACTCGGCCGGCCTCGGCGACCGGGAGGTGGCGGAATCCGCCCTCGAGCATGCGCTGCAAGGCCTCCCGGACCGGGACGTCGGGGTCCACGGTCTCCGGGTCCCGGGTCATCCACTGGGCCACCGGGTGGCGCGCGGAGTCGAAGTCGGCGCCCAGGGCTCGCAGGATGTCGCGCCGCCAGAATGCCGGCCAGGGCATCGCCGTCCACCACCAGGGCCGAACCCACCCGGTGCTCGCCCATGACCGTGGCGGCTTCGGCGATGGTCTCCTCCGGCCCCACCGTGACCAGGTCCCTGCTCATGACCTCACGGACGGTGGGCATGTCCTGTTGGGGAGCCTACCCCTGCGCGGGCGGCGGGGGGAAGCCCTCGAGTAGGCTGCCGCCGATGCGCGAGCGACGGGCCCTCCTCGCCTGGTTCCGCCCCCGCGAGCGCGCGTACCCGTGGCGGGGCGAGCGCGACCCCTACCGGGTGCTCGTCGCGGAGGTCATGCTCCAGCAGACGCAAGTCAGTCGGGTCATTCCGGCCTACCGGGCCTTCGTGGCGCGCTTCCCCAGCGCCGAGTCCCTGGCGGCAGCCCCCGCGGCCGAGGTCCTGCGGGCCTGGTGCGGCCTCGGGTACAACCGGCGGGCCGTGGCCCTGCAGGAGGTCGCCCGCCGGGCCGTTGCCGACGGGGGGCGCCTGCCGCGGGACCCGGCGGAACTCCGTCGCCTCCCGGGGGTCGGGCCCTACACCGCGGCGGCGGTGGCCTCCCTGGCCTTCGGCGTGCCCGTCCCCGCCCTGGACACGAACGCCCGCCGGGTGGTGGCCCGCGTTCGCGTGGGGCGGGAGCCGTCGGAGGTGGCTCCCCGGGCCGTCGAGGCCGAGGCGGCGGCCTGGCTCGACCCGGCCGACCCGGGTCGCTGGAACCAGGCCCTCATGGACCTCGGCCGGGACGTGTGCAGGCCCCGCCCCCGGTGCGAGGCCTGTCCGCTCGCCACCGGGTGCAGGTTCCGGGCCTCCGACCGGGCGCCGGTGCCGGCTCGGCGCCACCGGCAGCCCTTCCAGGGGTCCAACCGGGAGGCCCGGGGGCGCGTCCTGCGCGCGGTGCTGGAGCGCGGCGAGGTGACCCTGGGGCGGGTCGCCAGGGAGACCGGCCTGCCCCTCGGGCGGGTGGC
>CAYVCH010000345.1:0-1725 GCA_964449755.1 uncultured Actinomycetes bacterium | reverse complement strand
CCGGGTCGGGACCGGCCCGGGCCCGGGCCCACCGCCGCTCGGGGTCCACCTCCGGCTGGAACCCCGCCCGCCGCATGGCGGCCAGGGGGGCCTCCAGCACGGCCTCCCGGCGGCCCCGGTACAGCAGGGACACCCGCCGCCGGAGGGAGAGGGGGCCGAGGCCCCGGCCCCCCCTCCCGCCCGGCGGGCGCGGCGGCCGGCCGGCGGCCAGGTCAGACCTCCTGGGCGATCTCCTCGGCCAGCCGGCTCTCCATCCCCGAGGCGTTCCGCAGGGCGTACGAGATGAGGGCGGCCAGCAGGGCCCCGCCGAAGACCCACAGGGAGCGGAGGCCGAAGATCCCGTGGGCCCCCCGGTAGGCGTAGAACAGGGCCACGATGGTCCCCGCGATCCCGAGGAGCGGCACCACCAGGGGAAGCCGGAAGGGTCGCTCCACGTGGGGGTTGGTGAACCGCGAGACGATCACCAGCACGTGCCAGATGACGTAGAGGATGACCCACGCGTAGGCGGCGCTGAAGATCAGGTTCACCACCTGGTTGAAGGGGATCGTGACCCCGATGTAGAGGGCGGCGGTGACGATGATCGCCACCCAGGGCGTCCGGAACCTGGGGTGGAGCCAGGCGAAGGCCCGGGACAGGGGCCCGAAGAAGTGCCCGTTGCGGGCGGCCCCGTACAGGATCCTCGGCATGGCCGCCAGGACGATGGTCATCGAGGTGTACGTGGCGAGGATGCTCGCCATGGCCATGGCCCCCCGCCCGGCGCCGCCGAACATGGCCTGGCCCACGGCGATCTGGGGGCAGTTGCCGTCACAGCCCGCGGGGCCCAGGGCGAACTCCGCCCACTTGGTCACGGGCTGGGTCCCCGCCACCCCGGGCGCCATGAACAGCGACGTGGCGAGGATCGCCAGGAGCCCCAGGACGATCCCCACCGGCAGGCTCCGCCGGGGGTTGCGGACCTCCTCGGCCAGGGGGCAGACGAACTCGATCCCCACGAAGGACCAGTAGGACAGGGCCAGGACGGCCAGGGCCGTGGACCAGTCGAACAGCCCCACGCCCACGTCCCAGTTGGCCGCCGACCAGGCGCCGGTCCTCGAGAACCCGCCGAAGCCGGCCAGGCCGAAGAACCACCGGAACCCCAGCATCCCCACGAGCGTGACGGCCTCCACGATCGCCATCTGCTTCACGTGGAGGAGGTTGGGGATGGTGGCGAGGACCACCATGATCACGATCCACGGCCACAGGGCCCCCGAGGCGTTGAAGAAGGCCTGGAGGCCCCTCGCCCCGGCCCCGAACTCCAGCGGGCCCACGATGGCGAACATCCCGTAGAAGGTGAACGCCAGGAACAGCCCCACGATGGCGCCGAGGCTGTCCCGGGGCATGGCCGCCGCCCCGTACTCGTAGAGGGCCCCCGCCTTCGGGTAGGTCGTGGACAGCTCCGAGGCCGACAGGCCCAGGAACAGGTTGATGAGGAACGCGACGATGAGGGAGGTGAAGAAGTTCACCCCCACGGAGAAGTACCCCACGAAGTCGCTGACCAGCGTGCTCGTCGCCACCACCAGCCCCACGCCGGCGACGAACACCGCCCAGGTCCCCAGGGTCCTCTCCAGGCCGCGTTCCTCGACTGTCGTGGTTGCCATCGCACCCCCCTTTCCTTGCGGTCCGCGAGCCCGCATCGCGGCCGGGCCGCCGGCGGCGGCCCCCGGCCCGGGCCCGGCGGGCCCCGGGACC
>CAYVCH010000344.1:0-1729 GCA_964449755.1 uncultured Actinomycetes bacterium | reverse complement strand
GTGCCCTCTTCGTCGGTTCCTCGGAAGCTCGGGCTGCGGTTCGGGGAACGCATCCCCCCGGGTTCCTGCCTTGACAGATGTCCGTGGGGGGGAGTAGGGTCGTGGTCTCCCGAACAGGTGTTCGAGATGTCGAAGCGGTACGACGAGGCCGTGGAGGTCCGGGCGGAGCGGGACGCCGGGATGCCCGCGGCCTTCACCTGGCGGGGCCGGCGGTACGAGGTGGTGGACGTCATCGGCCGCTGGCGCATCGAGGGCCGGTGGTGGGCCGAGGGACGGGACCGGGAGTACTGGCGGGTGGAGGCCGGGGGCGGGGCGGTGTGGGACCTCTACCACGATCGCCGGACGGGACGGTGGTACCTGGAGCGGCTGTGGGACTGACCCGGGCCAGCGCCGGGTCGCGGGCTCGCCCCCTGGGGCGGGACGGTATCATCCGCCCACATGTCCGAGGCCCGTGCCCGCGCCGCCCGCTTCGTCCGCCAGGAGGTCCGGCCCAACCTCGACCGCTGGGACCAGGAGGCCCGCTACCCCCGGGAGGCCGTGGCGGCCTCGGGGCTCACGGGCCTGTTCTGCCCGGGCGACTACGGGGGGCTCGACCTGTCCTTCCCGGAGGGGATGGAGGTCTTCGAGGAGCTCGGCCGGGGCGACGCCGCCCTGGCCTTCTCCCTGTCCATGCACAATGCCGTGGCCTCGGCCGTCACCCGCCAGGCCGACCCGGAGCTTCGGGAGCGCTGGGGGCGGCGCCTGGCCTCCGGCGAGGCCCTGGGCGGCTTCTCCCTCACCGAGCCCCACGCCGGCTCCGACGCCACCGCCATCACCACCCTGGCCACCGAGGAGGGGGACGGCTGGCGGGTCTCCGGACGGAAGGCCTGGGTCTCGCTGGCCGGGGAGGCCGACCTGTTCCTCGTGGTCTGCAAGACCCGGGAGGAGCCCGGCCACCGAGACGTCGCCATGCTCGCCGTGGAGCGGGAGTCCCCCGGGGTGTCCTTCCCCCGGCTCTACCGGAAGGCCGCCTCGGACTTCCTGCCCATCGGCGAGATGGAGCTGGATGGGGCGCCGGGGCGGGTCCTCGCCGCGCCGGGCAGCGGCATGCGGGCGGCCCTGGCCGCCATCGACGTCGCCCGCTGCGACATCGCCGCCATCGCCTGCGGCCTCCTCGCCGAGGCCCTGGACGTGGCCCTTGCCTACACCCGGGACCGTCGGGCCTTCGGCCAGCGGGTCCTGGACTTCCAGGGCATCCAGTGGGCCCTGGCCGACCTCGCCACCGACCTGGAGGCCGGCCGGCTCCTCGTCCGGCGGGCCGCCGAGCTGCTCGGCACCCCCGGGGGGCCGGTGGCGGTGGCCCACGCCAAGCGCTTCTGCCCGGACGCCGCCCTGCGGGCCGCCGTCACCGCGAGCGAGGCCCTGGGCGCCTACGGGTGGCTCCACGACTACCCGCTGGCCCGGTTCATGGCCCTGGCCAAGATGCTCCAGGTGGTGGACGGTACGACCGAGGTCCAGCGGATCGTCATCGCGAGGGACCTCCTCCGACGGGCGGAGGCGCTGGGGGGCAGGGAGGAGGGGACGGGCTCCTGAAGGCAAGCCTCCGACCCCGGGTCGTCCTCCTCGACCTCGATAAGACCCTGGTGAACGTGGAGGACCACGTGGACTACTGCGCCGCCCTGGAGGACGCCCGGGCGGCGGTGGGGGCCGCCGAGCGGGTCGAGGTCCCCGAGACCTACTGGAGCCGCTG
>CAYVCH010000343.1:0-1743 GCA_964449755.1 uncultured Actinomycetes bacterium | reverse complement strand
TGCTCGCGCCAGGTGGGGATGGAGCGGCTCGGGAGCACGAGGACGTCCACGTCCCGAAGCTGGGCGGGGACCTCCTCCTGCCGGACCCAGCCCCGCCACGACACCCGGTCGCCCACTCCCAGGTCGGCCGCGAGCTTGCGAAGCTCCGTCTCGAAGGGTCCCGTCCCGACGACCACCGCCTCGGCCTCGACTCCCCGGGTGCGAAGCTCGGCCAGGGCCCGCAGGAGCAGGTCGACGCCCTTGTGGTGGAGCAGGCGACCGACGAACCCCACGCGCGGGACGCTTGCGGGGAACGCGCGGGCCCGGAGGTCCGCCGGGACCTCGATCCCCAGCTGGGGAACGATCGTCGCAGGCCCCCGGTACCCCCAGCCCCGCACCACGTCGGCGCATGCCCTGCTCCCCGCGAACAGGTGCGCGAGCGACGCGGTGACCAACCCGGCGTTGAGCCTCCGCGGCCCGAGCTCGCGCTCCACGTTCTCCCAGCAGAAGAGGGTGACCGGCGCCCTGAACAGCCTGGCCAAGAGCACCATCTCGAGGGCCACGAGGGAGAACACCTCTGCCTCGACGTGGAGCACGTCCGGGCGGAAGCGTCGGATCGCCTTGAGGGCCTGCGCAGGGGAGAACACGTACCCGCCCACCCGGCCGGCGAGGGCGATGGGCGCGGGGAAGAGCCGCAGCTGGCCATCGGTCGCGTCCTCGAGGTCGAAGTCCAGGCCGAGGGTCGGGTCCCGCCACCGGCGGGGCACGAGAAGCGCCACCTCCACCCGTCCCGTGGCGGCCAGGGCCCGGAGCTTGGCCTGGTTGGCTCCCACCACGTAGGTGTGGCTGGCCACGAGGACGCGGATGGGCCTGGTCATGACGCCACCGGGGCACGGGCTGGCGCCCTCGTGGTCCGCCGCTCGGGCGCCGCCACCTCGACGCCTGCCTTCGCGAAGAGGGTCCCGAGGGCGAGGAAGAACCAGCTGCTCGAGGCCTGGGGACCGCCCATGCTCATCACGAGGGCGGCGAGCAGGTACGCCGTGCCGACCCGGCCGACGCTCGTCCTCGTCCGACCGAAGCGCCGGAAGTGCAGCCACACGAAGGCGAAGTAGGCGACCAGCGCCACGACCCCGCCCCGGAGCACGAGCCAAAGGATGAGGTTGTGCCGGTCGTCGGGGTAGGAAGCCGTCGGGCTGAACACGTCGACGAGCCCGATCCCCACCAGCCAGTGCTGCGAGAACACGGTCGACCAGGCCTCGGTGAACCCCACCCGCGCCTCCAGGGTCCCGACGGTGAAGAGCCGCCGCACGAAGGGCACGGGGCTCGCGGCGAGCTCCGGCGGGCTTTCGAGGATGCGGCGTCCGAGGGCGTCCTGGAGGGGGGAGTAGGCGAGCACGGCCGCCACGGCCTGCCAGGGTTGCAGCCTCGCAAGCCTCGCCCAGGCCAGCGCCAGCCAGAAGAGGGCGACGCCGACCATCGTGTACCGCTGGCCGGTGAGGACGGCCGCCGTCAGCGACAACGGCAGGAGCCCGCGAGGCCGGCGGGCGCCGGCCGCAAGGAGCGCGGAGGCTGCGAGGACGAAGCCGCCAAACTCCGTCTGCGAGGAGAAGATCGACCCGGAGTACCCCAGTTCGGGCGTGTACCGGGCCCCGATGGAAACCGGCTGCGCCACCCTGGCGTACGCACGCCAGAGGGGATCGGGGCCCCAGACCTGGTTGATCAGGGCCACCACCACCGCGAGCCAGAGAACCCGGTACGTCCACC
>CAYVCH010000342.1:0-1753 GCA_964449755.1 uncultured Actinomycetes bacterium | reverse complement strand
CGTCCAGCAGCTCCCGGAGGCGCTGGTGGACCATCCCCTCCAGCTCGGTGTCGGACAGGGTGGCGTCGTACAGGCGCGGGCCGAGGGACTCCACCAGCCGCTGCTGGACCCGGGCCCGCACCTCCGCCAGCCGGTCCCGCTGCTGGGCCTTGGCCAGGCGATCCGCGAGTGACATGGGATCCTCCTACTTCCGTCCGAAGAGCCGACGCCGCTTTCCCGCCTCGGCCTTCGGCTCCTCCGTCGGCGCCCTGGCCTCGACGAACCGCCGGGCCAGGTCGCGCAGGGCGACCGACACCGCCGACCCGGGCTCGTCGAGCACCACGGGGCGGCCCTTGTTGAGGGAGGTGGGCACCAGCCGGCTCGACGGGATCATGGCGTCCACCTTGATCCTCATCACGCGTTCCACGTCGCTCGCGTCCAGGCCCACCTTGCTGTCGGCCCGGTTCAGCACCACCCGGAACCGCTCCCGGGGGATGCCGATGGCGAGCAGCGTGTCGAGGGCCTTCGACAGGTGCTTCACCCCCACCACGTCGAGGGCGGTGACGAGGACGATGGTGTCGGCGATGTCGAAGCAGACGAGGGCGGCGTCGGAGTAGTCGACGGACGCGTCCACCACCACGTACCCGAACTCCCCCCGCAGGGCCCGCAGGAGCTTGCCCACGGCCTCCCCGGCCGGGTGCTGGGCGGCCGGGTCGGGGGGCGAGGCGAAGCCCCACAGGTGGTCGGCGAGCTGGCGGCCCCGCTCCCGGATCAGCTGGCTGTCCGGCCGCTCGCCGAGGGCCATCAGGTCCTGGATGGACCCGGTGGGCTCGGTGCCGAAGTAGGTGAAGACGTCGCCCATGTCGATGTCGAGGTCGACCACGGCCGTGTCCACCCTCGACAGCTCCGCGATGGCCGTGGCCAGGTTGGCGGTGAGGAAGGTCTTCCCGCTCCCGCCCTTGGAGGAGAAGACCGAGATCACCTTCCCCCGGTGCTTCGGGGCCACCACCCGCGCGCCCACGGACCGAAGGTTGCTGGCCCACGTGATGGCCCGCTCCACGGCGTCGCGGAGCTCCTCGGTGCCCTGGGTGAGGTCCACCACGTCCCGGATGCCGGCCCGCATGGCCGCCGGCAGCAGCCCGTTCCAGGTGTGGTCGCGGACCAGGACCACGGCCGTGGCCGGGGCCGACCGTCCCACGAACTCGGCGAGGCCCAGGGCGTCGGCCTCCTTCACCTCCGGGGAGAGGACCAGCACGTCCACGGGGTTCTCCGACCCGATGATGTACTCCTCGGCCGCGGTACAGCTCTGCACCCAGCCCACCTCGTCGGGCTCCACCTCCAGCGCCCGGGCGAGCTGCTGGCGGAACGACTGGGGCGTCCCGACGGCGACGACGGTGGGCTCGCTCACTTGGTCTGCTTGGCCAGCTCCAGGAAGTCCACCGGCGGGGCGGCCACCCCCTCCTCACCCGGCGGCAGCAGCGCCAGCCACACCGTGCCGTTCTGCTGCGCGAACACCAGCTTCTGGACGTCGGTGGGGAGCAGCTCCAGCGTCACCAGCCCGCCCTGGTCGGTGGCCTCCTCCCCCGCGCCGACCCCGGGGCGGACCACGTCCAGGACCCGCACGTCGGGCACGATGGGCAGGACCACCCCGGCCACGGCGCGCTCCGGCCCGCCCGCCGTGGTCCCCCGCAGGGAGCGGGCGTCGGCCCCGGAGAAGGCAGCGTAGATGGTGACGTGGGCCCCCCGCTGGAGGGCGGGGCCCACGATCTGCTGG
>CAYVCH010000341.1:0-1759 GCA_964449755.1 uncultured Actinomycetes bacterium | reverse complement strand
TGGAGGTGGAGGTGGGGTTCGACACCACCTTCCGGGTCTTCGGTGCGTTCATCGACACCCTGTGGACGGGCCAGCAGGGGGGTGGCCGGACCGAGCCCCTCGAGCTGGAATACCGCTTCGCCTGGCGCCGCCCCGGGCGGTTCGTGGCCCGGTCCGGCGGGGATGCCGCCCGGGCCCTGGCCGGCCGGCTGAACGCGGACCCGGAGGTCGGGCGGCTCATCGCGCGGGCCGAGCTCGGGTCGCTCTCGCTGGTCCAGGGCCGGGACGGGCGGAGGGTGCAGGCACGACCGATGGCCGGCACCATCACCGCCCTGTACGTCCCGCCCCTGCCCCCCTACACGGTGCCGCTGCGCCCCGGGGAGGCCGACGCCCAGCTGGCCCTGGTCCTGCGGCTGCTCGGAGCCTGAGCCGGGCAGGCGAGGAGGTGCCAGGCTCCATGGGCGGGGCGGCCCCGGAGGCCCTCAGACGACGGAGGTGCGGACCGGGATCCCGGCCACCAGCGAGCGGTGGACGGCGCAGTCGCCCCCTCGCTCGGCGAGCCAGGCCCGGTCCTCGGGGGAGAGGTCGCCGTCGACCTCGATGACCCGGCGGAGCTCCCGGATGAGGAGCTCGGGGTCCCCGGGCCGGGAGGCGAGCTTGCTCGTCTTCGCCGACACGGTGACCCGGACCCCCTCCAAGGGGAGGCCCCGCTCCCGGGCGGCGTCGGCGATGGTGATGGCGGTGCAGGCCCCCAGGGCCGCCATGAGCAGGTCGAAGGGGTCGGGTCCGGCGTCCGTGCCGCCCAGGCGCTCCGGCTCGTCGACGACCATCCGGTGGCGTCCGGCCCTGACCTCGACCCGCAGGGAGGTGCCCTGCGAGCCGCACTCGACGGCCACTACCGCCCCTCCCAGCGGGGCTCCCGCTTCTCCAGGAACGCGCAGATGCCCTCCTGGGCGTCGTGGGCCAGCAGGTTCATGGTCATCACGGCCTTCGTGTGCTCGTAGGCGCGGGCCTCGTCCAGGTCGACCTGGGCCCAGAAGGCCTGCTTGCCGATGCCCACGGTGAGGGGGCTCGCGCGGAGGACCGCGGCCACCCACCGGTCCACCGCGGCGTCCAGCGCCTCCGGGGGGACCACCTCGTTCACCAGGCCCCAGGCGAGGGCCGTGGGGGCGTCAATGGGCTCCCCCGTGAGGAGCATCTGCATGGCCCGCTTCCGTCCCACGGCCCGGGAGAGGGGGACCATGGGGGTCGAGCAGAAGAGGCCGATGCGGACCCCCGGGGTGGCGAAGCGGGCCTCGGTGGAGGCCACCGCCAGGTCGCAGGTGGCCACCAGCTGGCACCCGGCGGCCGTGGCCACCCCGTGGACCCGGGCGATGACGGGCTGGGGGATCCGGTGGATGGTCCCCATCATGGCCGTGCAGACGTCGAAGACCTCCTGGTAGAAGGCGAGGTCGTGGCCGGTGAGCTCCGACAGGTCGTGGCCGGCGGAGAAGGCGGGGCCGGCGCCGGAGAGGACCACCACCCGGACCTCGGGATCTGCCCCGAAGCCCTCCAGGGCGCGGACGGCCTCCCGCATGAGCTCCAGGCTCAGGGCGTTGCGCCGCTCCGGGCGGTTCAGCACGAGGTGCCCGACGGGCCCCTCGGCCTTGACGATGAGGTGCTGGTAGTCCATGGCCCCTCCGTTGGCGGCGGCCTCAGTACTCGTGGGCGTCGAAGAAGTGCCGGGCGATGTCGAGCTGGGCGAGGGCCCGGCCGCCCATCCACAGGCTCATGATCTTCG
>CAYVCH010000340.1:0-1763 GCA_964449755.1 uncultured Actinomycetes bacterium | reverse complement strand
GGCCGGGGGGACCGGTCCGGGCGGGCTGACCCCGGGGGCGCGGCCGGCGCGGACAGGGGACGGGGGAGGTCACGCGCAGCTCCAGGGCGCCCAGCCGACGTTGTGGGCCATCCGGACGGAGACGATGACGTTGGCCCGGCCGTTGTAGGCGGAGAAGCCGGGAACGCCGAACCGCCTGGCCCGCTCGGGCCAGTAGACGAGGCGCTGCTGGAAGACCCCCGCGTTGCCGTTGCCGTAGGCGAAGGGGTCGAAGCCGGATTCACAGCGGGCCACCTGGATGGCCTTCTCGGGCCCGCCCGGCACCTCCCAGCGCCGGGCGGCGCAGCGGATGAGCCGTTTCACGTACCTGGGTCCCCGTCGCCAGGGGATGTCGCACACGGAGTCGGGGACCCGCCGCGCCGCCGAGGCCGGGGCCGTGGTGGCTGGCAGGAGCCCCAGGGGCAGCGCCATGGCAAGAAGCGAGACGACGGCGGCCGCCGCCAGCCACCGGCGGCCTCGGTGTGGGGTTCGCGTCATGGTGGGCTCTCACCCCCGCGGGGGTCGGAGCCGACGGCTCCGCCCGGCCGGGGCGGGGCCGGAGCAGGCCGGCCCCTGGCTCCGGTGGCCGGGCCGAGGCCCGGCCACCCGCGGTAGGTCGTGGGTGCTGGATCACCTCCTCTGTGGTCTCGGGGACTCGACCTCGCCCCGCCCGGGTGCCGCTCCCGCTCCCTCGCTCGGGGCAGGTGGGAGGTCCGGGGCGGGGAGGGAGTGGAGCCAGCGTCCGGGCGAGGCGTGGGAGTCTAGCGGCGTGCCGGCGGGCCGGCAACCGCCCTCCGCGGTCGCCGGGTCCCGCGGGTACTACCATGGGGGGGTGCCGTCCAAGGTCCTCCTCGCGGCTCCCCGGGGCTACTGCGCGGGGGTGGAGCGCGCCGTCGACGCCGTCGAGCGGGCTCTGGCTGCCCACGGCCGGCCCGTGTACGTGCGCAAGCAGATCGTCCACAACCTCCACGTCGTCCGGGACCTGGAGGCCAAGGGAGCCGTCTTCGTGGAGGACGAGGCAGAGGTCCCGGAGGGAGCCGTGCTGGTGCTGTCGGCCCACGGGTCGCCGCCGGAGGTCTACGAGAACGCCCGGGCCCGCCGGCTCCGGCTCATCGACGCGACCTGTCCCCTGGTCACGAAGGTGCACCTGGAGGCCCGCCGGTTCGACGGTCAGGGCCGGACCATCCTGCTCATCGGCCACGCCGGCCACGAGGAGGTGGTGGGGACCACCGGGCAGGCCCCCGCGCGCACCGTCCTGGTGGAAAGCCCCGAGCATGCCGAGGCGGTGGAGGTCGCGGATCCCTGGCGGGTCGCCTACCTCACGCAGACCACGCTGTCGGTGGACGAGACCGAGGAGATCATCCAGGTCCTCCGGCGGCGTTTCCCCGCCATCCAGGGCCCGCCGCGGGAGGACATCTGCTACGCCACCCAGAACCGCCAGGATGCGGTGAAGGAGGTGGCCCGCCGGGCCGACGTCGTGCTCGTGATCGGGTCGGACAACTCCTCGAACTCGAACCGCCTGGCCGAGGTCGCCCGGGCCCAGGGGACGCCGGCCTACCTGGTGGACGACGAGACCGAGGTGGACCCGGCCTGGCTGGCGGAAGCCGAGGTGGTGGGGCTCACCTCGGGGGCGTCGGCGCCGGAGTGGCTGGTCCAGCGGATGCTGGCCTTCCTGGCCGGGCTGGGCGCGACCGAGGTGGAGGAGGTCCGCCTCCACGACGAGCACATCCGCTTCTCGCTGCCGG
>CAYVCH010000339.1:0-1770 GCA_964449755.1 uncultured Actinomycetes bacterium | reverse complement strand
CGTCGTCCGTCGCGTCCCTCTACGGGGACGCTTCTGCCCCGTCTCGGCCGAGTACTTTGCCGTCACCGGAGACGTCTACCTCGTCCTGGGGCGGATCCGGCCCGAGGACTACACGTGCCCGACGCCCGACGGGCGACCCGCCACGGTCGAGTTTGCCCGGGAGCGGCTGGCCCGCCTCGTGTGTGCTGACATCGAGCAGTTGACCCCAGGCGAGATCGACGCCATGGCGGCGTACATTTACGAGTGTCAACTCCGCCAGGTCGAGGCCGCCGTCCGTCAGGTCGAGTCCCGGCAGGCGGACCGGCCGGACCTGCCCATCTTGCCCCTGGGGTCGGGAGCCTTTCTGGCCGTGGAGGTCGCCCGGCGGCTGGGCCGACGGGTCCTGGAGCCGCCGGCGGAATGGGGTCCGACGGGCGGGAAGGTCGCTCCCTGCGTGGCGGCGGCCGCATTGCTGGCCCGCCACTTGATGGATACGGAAGTGTAAAGGGACATGATGATGAGGTGACGAAGAAACGGGGTGACGAGGGGATAAAGGGACGGGGTGATGAGGGGTGGGGTGATGAAGTGACGAAGGGTATCCTTACCCCGTCACTCCGTCACCCCATCGCCCCATCCATCGGGCATGAGCGGTAAATCGGTCGGTCTCACGGTCCTGAAGGTCGGGGGGAGCCTGGGCGAGCGAGGCGGGCTCGAGCCCCTGTGTCGGGAAATCGGTCGCCTGGGCCGGCGGTGGCCCCTGGTCGTCGTCCCCGGCGGGGGCGCCTTTGCGGAAACGGTCCGCCAGCACGCTACCCGCTTTGCCCTCCGGGAGGCGACGGCCCACTGGATGGCCATCTGGGCCGTCGATCAGTACGGCTATCTCCTGAGCGACCTCATCCCCGACGCCGTCCCGGTATTCGGCCTGTGGGCGGCCCGCCGGACCGCCGGGACGGGGACGACCCCCGTCCTCCTGCCGGGCCGTCTCCTCGCAGGAAGGCCTGCAGGCCCCGGTCGTAAAAGTCTCGCAGGGCCTGGGGATCGATCCGGCCCGTCCGACTCTCGACGACCTCAAAGGCGGGTCCTTGGGCTTCCAGGGACCGGTCGTAGTTTTTGCGCTCGGCCTCGTCGCTCAGGACGGCATAGGCCGTCTGAATGCGGCTGAAGATTTGGCTCAGGACAGACCGCTGGAGGTCATCGGCCTGGGGCCAGCGGTCTGGATGGAAGACGGCCGCCAGGCGACGGTAGCGGTCCCGGACCTGGTCCGGGGTCGCGTCGGGCGTCAGGCCCAGGACCCGGTAGTGCGTCCACCGCCGGCTCTGGTGGGCAAAGGCCCGGAGTTCCTCCCATCGCTGGACGTATTCTTCCAGGCGAATCGGGGGCTCCGGGGCAGGTGTCGGCCGAGTCTGGGGCGGGGGTACGGTCGGGGCCGTCCCGGGGACCCAGAAGAAGGACAGGAACCGTCCGCCGACCGGAGTCGGTGTATGGGCCTCGGCGGCCAGGGCGGACCGGACGGGCGGGGGGAGCCGGGGGTCTCGTTGAAGGTCGGCCAGGACTTCCGGGCGGGCCGATGCGGGAAGGCCCGGCCCGCCGCGCCGGGCAGCCGTTTCGACGACTTCCCCGCCTTCGACCGCCAGACGCCACAGCAGGAGCGGGGTCGGGACCGGCGTCATACCGTCCGGCAGGGCCAGCGTCTTCAGGGGCGTCCACGTCAAGGGCGGGGTTCGGGCGGTCGTGTCGAGGAGGAGGCGGTACAGGAGTTCCGTCCAGGGCTCCGACCCGATGCGGGCCGCG
>CAYVCH010000338.1:0-1772 GCA_964449755.1 uncultured Actinomycetes bacterium | reverse complement strand
TCACCAAAGATGCCCGCGAAAGCGCCTTCGTTGCCTCACGTGAGGATGTCCTCGAAGGGGGGCACCCGCTCCTGCGCCCCGCCGGCCCCGGGAGGAGGGCGAGGTGGGCCTGTCGATGGCGGAACGGAAGGCGGTGGTGAGGCAGATGGCCCCCAGGTACGCGCGGGCCCCCAAGGCCGAGAAGGGGAGGATCCTCGACGAGCTCTGCGCCCTCACCGGGTGGGCCCGCCGCCACGCCCGTCGGGCCCTGGCCCGGGCCCTCGAGGGACCGACCGGCGGCGCCCGCCGGCCCAGGCCCCGGATCTACGGGGAGGAGGTGCTCGAGCCGCTGCGGTTCATCTGGGCCAGCCTCGACGGCCCCTCGGGCAAGCGCCTCGCCCCCTTCATGGCCGAGGTGGTCGAGGCCCTGGAGCGCCACGGGGAGCTGGAGCTGGACCCCGAGGTCCGGGCCAAGCTGCTGCGGATGTCCTCGCCGACCATCGACCGGGCCCTCGCCCCGGACCGGCGCCGGCTCGGGGTGAAGGGCCGGTCCGGGACCACGCCCGGCTCGGGCCTCCGCCGCCAGATCCCCATCCGCACCTTCGCCGAGTGGGACGAGGCTCGACCGGGCTTCTGCGAGGCGGACCTGGTGGCCCACGACGGCGGCTCCCCCCACCGGGAGTTCTGCCAGACCCTCGACCTCACCTGCGTGGCCACGGGCTGGACCGAGCCCCGGGGCCCTCCCCAACAAGGCCCAGCGCTTCCTCCACGAGGCCATCGACGAGATCCGGCAGGACCTCCCGTTCCCCCTGCTCGGCCTGGACTGCGAGGGCGGGGCGGGGTTCATCAACATGCAGCTCTACCGGTACTGCGTCGAGCGGGGGATCACCTTCACGCGCAGCCGCCCCTACCGGAAGAACGACAACTGCTACGTGGAGCAGAAGAACTGGCCAGTGGTCCGCCAGCAGGTCGGCTACGGCCGCTACGAGACCCCGCCGAGCTCGAGGCCCTCCGCGACCTCTACCGGGTGCTCCGGCTCTACGTGAACTTCTTCCAGCCCCAGATGAAGCTCGTCTCCAAGACCCGCCGGGGGGCCAAGGTGACCAAGCGGTTCGATACCGCCCGGACCCCGTACCAGCGCGTCCTGGAGTCCCCCTACGTGACCGAGGGGGCCAAACGCCGGCTGCGGGAGATCTACCTCGCCCTGAACCCGGCCCAGCTCAAGCGGGACCTGGCCGCCTGCCAGGCTCGGCTCCTGGAGGTCTCGAGGAGGAAGTCGAGGGATGGGAAGGAGGCGAAGCGCCCACCCGGGCCCCGACCGGGCGTCTACTCCAAGGCGGAGGCCTCGAGGACATCTTTCGTGATGCAACCGGAGCTCGCTTCGAGGACATCTTGACGTGATGCAACTAGGGGGCCGAGTTGCATCACCAAAGATGCCCGCGAAAGCGCCTTCGTTGCCTCACGTGAGGATGTCCTCGAGGCCTGTCGATGGCGGAACGGAAGGCGGTGGTAACCGGTCGCCGACCGGGCCGTGCAGGTCTTCGGGGGCCGCGGGTACATGCGGGAGAACGTGGCCGAGCGGTTCTGCCGGGAGCTGCGCGTGGAGCGGATCTGGGAGGGGACCTCCGAGATCCAGCGGAACATCGTGGCCGACCAGCTCGCGAAGCGCGGCGCCCGCTGGATCGCGGGCTGAGCGGGCGTCGCCGGCCGGCACCGTCTCACCGGGGCGCCAGGGGGTTCTCCCACCGGACCTCGGCGAAGCGGGCGAAGTCGGTGTCGGCCGAGACCACCGC
>CAYVCH010000337.1:0-1787 GCA_964449755.1 uncultured Actinomycetes bacterium | reverse complement strand
GCGGTGGCCAGGGCGTTGATGGAGACGATGTACCGCAGCCGCCCGAAGACCTTGAGGGTCAGGCCGTTGAAGCCGAGGGCGGCGTTGAAGTAGTAGGCGAGGGCCAGGAGGGAGAGGTAGGTGGCGGAGGCCGCGTACCGGTCGGAGTACAGGGCCGTGGTCAGGGGACCGGCGGCCGAGAAGGTGAGGGCGAAGATGGGGAACGACAGGACGGCAATCCACAGGGCCGAGGTCCAGTACAGCTCGTCGATGCCCTCCCGGTCGTTGCGCGCGAACATCCGGGCCGCGAGGGGGGTGAACAGCAGGGTGAAGCTGGTGAAGACGAGCTGGTTCAGGCGGGCGGCGGGCTGGATGACCCGGAAGGCCGCCACGTCCTCCACCCCCGCGTAGCGGCCGAGGAGGGCGGCGTCCACGCTGTTCATCACCAGGTACACCACGTCGGAGGTGAGGACCGGGATGGTGAAGCCGAGGACCTCCCGCGCCGGGACCACCACCTGCCGGAACCGGACCCCCCGGAGGACGCCGCGCTCGCGGAGGAGCCGGACCAGGATGAGCGAGTACAGGGCCGCCCCCAGGGCCCCGGCCAGGACGTAGCCGACGGCCAGCAGGGCGACCCCGCTGCCGGTGGCCACGAGGAGGAGGACGACGGCCAGGCGGAGGCCCGGGTCCAGCAGGTACTTCCGGAAGAAGATCGACCTCGGCCGGGCCAGGACCGCGAACATCCCCATGATGGCCGTGTCCAGGGCCTGGACGGGGGCGAGGACGATGAGGATCGACAGGAGGGTCACGGCCTGGCGGTCGTCGATGAGGGTTCCCGCGATCCATCCCCGGAGCCCCAGCACGAGGAGGACCATGGCCAGGCCCAGGGAGCCGACGGTGGCCACGACCATGACGATGGTCCCGAGCATCCGTGGCCGGTCCCCCCGCTCCTCGTAGATGGGGACGAAGCGGGTGATGGCCCGGTCCAGGCCGAAGGTGGCGACGCTCTGGCCGAGGTTCACGAAGGACAGGGCGTAGGCGAAGGCCCCGTAGTCGGCCTTCGTGAGGTACCGAACGACCAGGACCTGGACGGCAAAGTAGACCGCCATCGACAGCACTTTGCCCGCGAGCAGCAGGCTCGAGCCCCGGATCTGCGTGGCCGTGGCGCGGGCGGCGTCGTCCTCGGGTGGGGCCTGCGCCTCGGGCGGGGCGGTCTCCGCGGGGTCCACCTCAGGTGTCCTCTGCTCCACCCCGGGGGCGCCAGCGGGCCCGGCAGGCGTCCCAGGCGAGGGCCACGAGCTGCCGGCGGACCAGGGCGGGGTCGCCGGCGGCGTCCACGACGACCCCCCCGACGCGGTCCTGCCGGTAGGCGCGGCGGCGGCGCTCCAGGGTGGCCGGGTCGTGCTCGCCTTTGCGCCGGTACAGGTCTTCCCCGGGGGCGTCGAGGACGACGGCGAGGTCGGGCAGGGGGCAGGCCCGGGCCAGGAGCCAGCGACGGAGGCGCGTCCGCAGGGAGCGGGCCAGCTCCGGCGACAGGAGGGCGTCGGCGGGGTGACGGTCCAGGACGACCAGGCGCCCCCGGGCTCGGTGGTAGGTGGCCACCGTCCACCGCCACCGCAGGGTGGCGAGCTGCCGGAGGAGGCGGAGGCCGGGGAGGCCGCCGGACCCCCCCTGCCGGTGGGGGCCGAGGTACAGGACGCGGACGGGGAGGGGGAAGTCCCGGCGGAGGCCATCGGCGGCGGTGGTCTTCCCCGCCCCGTCGGGCCCGAGGAGGGCCACGACGGCGCCGGGGCGTCGGAGGGCGGCGA
>CAYVCH010000336.1:0-1798 GCA_964449755.1 uncultured Actinomycetes bacterium | reverse complement strand
CGCGGTGGGCGTTGCGGAGTCCGTGGCGCGCCCTGCCGTGACCCCCCGGCGGTGGGCCGAGGCCTGCCTCGGCCGGCTCCGGGCAGGGCCGGGGTTCGCCCTGCGGCGGTGGGGGGGACGAGCCCGGCCCCGGCCTACGGCGACGGCGGGGGCGTCTCGCGGAACCGGGTGAGGCGCTCCTCGTCGGAGAAGGCGGCGAGGTCCAGGCCCTCCTCCCTCGCCCGGGCCAGCATCCCCTCGTAGCGCTCGGCGAACCGCCGCACGGCCCGCCGGAGGGCGCCCTCGGGGTCCACCCCGAGCTTGCGGGCCACCGCCGCCGCCGCGAACAGGACGTCCCCCAGCTCCTCCTCGGCCCGCTCGGGCGGCCCTCCGGCCAGCTCCTCCACCTCCTCCCGGAGCTTCGCCAGGGCCGCCTCCCGGGTCGGCCAGTCGAAGCCCGAGGCCGCCGCCCGCCGCTGGACCTTGGCGGCCCGGGCGAGGGCGGGCAGGGTGGCCGGGATGTCCTCCTCGACGTGCCGTTCCCCCTTCTCCTCCCGCTTGATCCGTTCCCAGTTGCGCAGCACCTCGTCGGGGCCGGAGACCTCCACGTCGCCGAAGACGTGGGGGTGACGCCGGATCAGCTTGCGCACGATGCCCTCGGCGACGTCGTCCACGTCGAAGGCGCCGGCGTCGGCGGCCATCTGGGCGTGGAACACCACCTGCAGGAGCAGGTCTCCCAGCTCCTCGCGGATGCGCCCCGGGTCGCCGGCGTCGATGGCGTCGAGCAGCTCATGGGCCTCCTCCAGGAGGTTGCGGGCGAGGGAGCGGTGGGTCTGCTCCCGGTCCCAGGGGCAGCCGCCGGGCCCGCGGAGCCGGGCCATGACCCGCACGAGGTCGAGGAGGCGCTCGCCCCCTCGACTCGAGGGCACCGGCCCCGGCGGGACGTGGGAGAGGACGTCGTCGCTCACGGCGCCGGGACCCCCGTGGCCGTGCTCCGGACCGTCCGCACCTCGACGGCGACGGGGTCGAGCCTGCCGTAGCGGGGGCTCACCGCCACCCCCACCTGGGCGGCCCGGTCGGCCAGCCAGCGGCGGAAGGCGCCCTCGGCCAGCTCGTCGAGGAGCCGTCCGCGGGCCTCCTCGAAGGGCGTGACCCGAAGGGAGAGCAGCCGGATGACGTGCCAGCCGAGGGAGCTGCGCACGGGCCCACCGATCTCCCCGGGCTCGAGGGCCAGGGCCGCTTCCACCAGGGCCGGGTCGAACTGGGCCGCCACGACCTCCCCCAGGTCCCCACCCCGCCGGGCCGAGGCGGGGTCGGTGGAGAAGTGGCGGGCCATCCGGGCGAAGTTCTCGGCGGTCACCCGCCGGAGGACCAGCAGGGCCTCCCGGCGGGTGGCGAGCTGGATGTGGGCCACCCGGAGCCTGGTGAGAAGGGGCCGCTCCCGCTCGTAGGCCTCCCGGAGCTCCTCCTCGGTGACGGTGGCCTCCACGATGGCCTGGCGCGCCGCCCGGAACCGCGCGACCCGGCGGGCCAGCTCGACCAGGTCGGCCCGGGTGAGCCCGTAGCGGGCCAGGCGGCCCTCGAGCGCCTCCCGGCCGCCCACCGACAGCTCGATCCCCTCCAGGGTCCGGGCGATCCGGTCCTCGGGCACGGTGGCGCCGCCGGCGAAGGGCCGGACCAGCTCCTCCTGGATGAGGGCGGTGAGGGCCAGGCGCGCGCAGGCCGACGCCTGGGCCTCGCCCTCCTCGGCGGCGCCGCAGCCCGAGGCCGAGAGGGAGGCGAGGAACGTGAACAGCCGGACGTCGTGGGCCAGCCGCTC
>CAYVCH010000335.1:0-1812 GCA_964449755.1 uncultured Actinomycetes bacterium | reverse complement strand
CCGCCTGCTAAGCGGTTAGGGGGCGAGGAGCTCCCTCGCGCGTTCGAATCGCGCCGTCTCCGCCGCCACCCCCCGGGGGCGGGGGCCCGGCGCCCACGGTGCCGCCGTGCTGGAGGAGTCCCGCGGCGAGCCAGATCGAGGCGGTCGCCGGGGGCTCGCGGCGGTCGAGGGTGGCCTCGCCTATGATGTGGTGACAAGGCCGGATGGCAGCCGAGCGCCCGTAGCTCAACCCGGACAGAGCGTCTGACTACGGATCAGAAGGTTGGGGGTTCGAATCCCTCCGGGCGCGCCGGATCGGTCGGGGGCGCCGCCATCGCCCTGGCCTTCCTGCCCGTCCCTGGAGCCCCTGGCCCCGAGCTGGACGGCTCCCTCCTCCCTGCCGGCTAGACTCGGGCGGCGTGGAGTACCGCCACCTCGGCCGCACGGGCGTCCTCGTGAGCCCCCTCTGCCTCGGCACGATGAACTTCGGGCCCTACACCGACGAGGAGGGGGCCCACGCCATCCTCGACCGGGCCCTGGACCACGGGATCAACTTCGTCGACACGGCCAACGTCTACGGGCGGCGCAGGGGGGAGGGCGTGACCGAGAAGATCATCGGGCGGTGGTTCGCCACGGGGGGCGGTCGCCGCCAGAAGGTGGTCCTCGCCACCAAGGTCTACGGCGTGATGGGAGACTGGCCGAACGAGTCGCGCCTGTCGGCCCTCCACGTCCGCAGGGCCTGTGAGGACAGCCTGCGCCGCCTGCAGACCGACCACATCGACCTCTACCAGATGCACCACGTGGACCGGGCCACTCCCTGGGAGGAGGTCTGGCAGGCCATGGAGGTGCTCGTCCAGCAGGGGAAGGTGCTGTACGTGGGCTCCAGCAACTTCGCCGGCTGGCACATCGCCCGGGCCAACGAGGTGGCCCGCTCTCGACACCTCCTGGGCCTCGTCTCCGAGCAGTGCCTGTACAACCTGGTGGAACGGCGGGCGGAGCTGGAGGTCCTGCCGGCCTGCCAGGCCTACGGGATGGGGGTGCTGCCCTGGAGTCCCCTGGCCGGCGGGCTGCTGGCGGGGGTCCGTGGGCGGGAGGAGGGGGGCCGCCGGGCCGATCCCGACCTCCGTCGGGAGCTGGAGGAGCACCGCCAGCGAATCGAGCTCTACGAGGAGCTCTGCGCCGAGCTGGGGGAGCAGCCGGCGGTCGTGGCCCTGGCCTGGCTCCTCGCCAGGCCCGAGGTGACGGCGCCCATCGTCGGGCCGCGAACCGTGGCCCAGCTGGACGGCGCCCTCCGGGCCCTCGAGGTGCGCCTCGGGGACGACGTGCTCGGCCGCCTCGACGAGATCTTCCCCGGGCCCGGTCCCGCCCCCGAGGCCTTCGCCTGGTAGCGGGGCGGCATCGCCGGGGCCGCCTTCCCGGGGGCGGGGGCTACCAGCGCTCCCGGTGGAGCACGTCCCCCAGCCGCTTGCGTCCCGCCGGCCGCGGGGGAGCCGTCAGGACCTGGGGGTCGGCCGGGTGCCCGAGGGAGACGAGGAGGTCGCAGCGCCAGCCGCGGGGCAGGCCGAGCACCTCCCTGGCCCGATCCACGTCGTCCACGCTCGCGTGGCACGAGCCAACCCCCAGGTCCCAGGCGGCGAGCATCATGTTCTGCACCGCCTGCCCCAGGTCGAAGGCGATGGACTCCCGCTCGGCGGGGTCGTCGGCGTCGGGGGTCGCCACCGCCACCGCCGCGGCGGCCCCGGCGACGTGGCCCGCGTAGTCCCCGAGGCCGGAGAGCTCCCGGAGCCGGTCGGGGTCGGTGATCAACACGAAGGCCCAGCGCTGGGAGTTGAT
>CAYVCH010000334.1:0-1816 GCA_964449755.1 uncultured Actinomycetes bacterium | reverse complement strand
GGGCAGGTGGTCAGGGTGGGCGAGGCCTCGGCTCCCCGGGGTCAGCTGCGGAAATTGGAACGCTTATCGGCGAGGGACCGACCGCTGCTGCCGCTACCCGCAACGGCCCCACCCCAGCCGGACGACCTCGTAGGCGTCCAGGGGGATGGCCGCCAGGGAGGAACGGGTGAGCTTGCCCTCCCAGAGCCAGCCCCGGCCCTCGGCCACGGTGTTCTCCACCTTCACGCTGCCGCTCCCCTCGTCACCCACCACCGCGCCGTACTCCTGCAAGGCGGTGGCGACGACGAAGGCGGCCCGGTTCAGCTTGCCCTGCCGCCGCAGCCGGCTGAGGTCCACCGATCGCTTGATCCGGATCCGGGCCCCCTCGGGCGGCGCGTCGGGGTGATCGGAGTCCCCGTCGCTCCCGACCATGGGGAACACGGCACGGTCGGCGGCGGCCGGCACGGACATCCGCAGGGCGTGGGCGATCACGCCGGCCTCGACCTCGTCGTAGCGGACGGCGAGGACGGCCCCGGGCATCCCCCGGTGGCCCCGGTTGCGGCGCTCCCGGTTGGGGCATCGCCACCTCCGGTCGAGGCCGTTGGAGTCCAGGTAGTGGATGGAGCCACCCCCGGCGCTCCACCGATCCCGGGCGGGGTCGTACTCCGCGCGGAACAGCCAGGCCACCCACCCCCGGCCGCGGTCGAACACGGTCATCCCCCCGTCGGAGGTCGGGTCCGGCTTCACCCCCCGAGGGATCCGCAGCCGGTCGAACTCGGGGGGCAGCTCGGAGCCCGTGGAGCGGACCGAGTACGTCGGGTCCCCCTTCTTGGCCCAGTAGATGGGGACCCCCCACTCCCCGGACTCGCTGGTCCCCGAGAGCTTCAAGTAGTCATCCCCGGAGGTGGCGGCGATGAACTGAAGCATCCGGGCCGAGCCCGGGGCGATGGGGACGTCCTCGGGCAGCCGCCGGTTCCAGTAGCTGCGCCGGAAGGCGCGGTAGGGCCGGGTCGCGGCCGCGGCGGCGCCGGGCCGGTCCGCCCCGGCCACCAGAAGGGACGCCGCGCCGGCGGCCAGGGAGGTCCTCAGGAACTCGCGGCGGGTGAGCATCGACCCCTCCTTCCCTCCGCGGGGCCCCGCGACCGTGCCAGCCCGACGGGGCCCGGTCAATCGGGGGCGCCGGCTACGGGGCCGGTCGTAGGGCCACCAGGTGTCCGATGTTCGCGGCCGAGCGCCCGGCCGTCGCCACCTTGTCCCCCGTCGGCCCGGCGGTGGGCTGGAGGACGTCGGCCCCGGCGTGGGTGACGAGGTAGGTCCCGACGGTCACGGCCACGTCCCAGCGCTCGGTCATGTCCGGCGGCGGCTCGACGGTCGTCTGCCCGGGGATGGCGAGGAAGGCCACGAGCATCGCTCCGTCGGTCGCCGTGGTGACCGAGGGGGCGGTGATCCGGTTGGTGTTGCTGCTCACCTGGCCGTTGACGGCCTCGACGGGGTTCGCCGGGTCCACCCCCCCGTAGCCCGCGATCCCTCCGGCGGCGGCGCGGTCCTTGGCGATGACCCACGTGTAGGAGGTGGGCTCCGAGGACCCGGACACCCTGAGGTAGGTGAGCAGCTGAAGGGTCGTCCCGGAGACGTCCTGCCGCAACAGGCTCCACCCCGCGGGCGGGGTCACCGTCGGGGCCCCCCGCGTCGTCACCGACGCCAGCATCACGTCGCCGGGCTCCACGCCGGGAGGCCGGTCCAGGGTGAGGGTGGAGGTGCTGTCGTTGGCCCCGCTCGTCGTCCCCCGCAGGACGATGCCCCCGCCTCCCGTCGGGGTCACCGTCAGGCCCCCCGT
>CAYVCH010000333.1:0-1835 GCA_964449755.1 uncultured Actinomycetes bacterium | reverse complement strand
AGGGCTCACCCCGATGCAGGTCCTTGTCAACGACGTGGGTGGGAACCACAGCTAGCCCCTGGGACGGGCCGGCGCCCCGTCAGAACCCCTCCGTATACTTCCTGCGCCATGCCCACGTACGAGTACGCGTGCCTCGGGTGCGGGCAGCACGTCGAGGTGGTGCAGTCCCTCACCGACGCCCCCCTCACCTCCTGCGGGGCCTGCGGCGGCCGCCTGCGGAAGGTGTTCCACCCCGTCGGGGTCCTGTTCAAGGGGTCGGGCTTCTACACCACCGACAGCCGGGGCGGCAGGGCCTCCGGCGACGGGTCGGGGTCCCGGGAGGGAGCCGCCTCCCCGCCGGCCGGGTCTGCCTCCGGGGAGGCCGGTGGCCCCGGGGAGACCCCGGCATCGAGGGCGAAGGAGAAGACGGCCTGAGCGGCGCGGAGATCGGCGTCTTCGGGGGGTCGGGCTTCTACGCCTTCCTGGACGGCGTCGAGGACGTGGAGGTCGAGACCCCTTACGGCAGGCCCTCGGCGCCCCTCGCCGTCGGCGAGGTGGGGGGGCGGCGGGTGGCCTTCCTGCCGCGCCACGGGCGCAAGCACGAGTACCCGCCCCACCGGATCCCCTACCGGGCCAACCTCTGGGCCATGAAGGAGCTGGGGGTGCAGCGGATCCTGGGGCCCTGCGCCGCCGGCTCCCTCCAGCCCGGGGTCCGGATCGGAGACTTCGTCGTGTGCGACCAGGTGGTGGACCGGACCCGGAGCCGGCCGCACACCTTCTACGACGGGCCCGTCACCACCCACGTCTCCTTCGCCGACCCCTACTGCCCCACCATGCGGCGGGTCATCGTGGAGAAGGGGCGAGAGCTCGGCATCACCATGCACGACGGGGGGACCATGGTGGTGATCGAGGGCCCCCGGTTCTCCACCCGGGCCGAGTCCGCCTGGTTCCAGCAGCAGGGGTGGCACACCCTCAACATGACCGGCTACCCGGAAGCCGTCCTCGCCCGGGAGCTGGAGATGTGCTACGCGAACATCTCGCTCATCACCGACTACGACGTGGGGGTGGAGGGGGTGGCGCCCGTGTCCCACGAGGAGGTGATCCGGGTGTTCAACCAGAACAACGCCCGGGTCCGCGAGCTGCTCTTCGCCGTCATCCCCGCCCTGCCCGCCGAGCGCGACTGCCCCTGCGCCACCGCCCTCCGGGGGGCCCGCCTCGAGGCCTGAGGGCCCGGCGGAGGGCCGCCTATGATCCGGGCATGGCCGAGCCCGTCCTCGTCACCCTCGAGCTGCGCTTCAGGACCACCGAGGACCCGGACCAACTGGCCGAGCGCATCCGCGAGTCGGTCCGTCTGATCGTCGGCCGGGAGGCCCTGGAGGACTTCCGCGTGCGGACGCTGCCCCTGCGCCCCCCGAGGAGGCCCCGAGGCACGTGACGCGCGTCACGGCACCACGGCCCGCCCCGGGGTAGGGTGGCCGCGTCCCCCTGGGAGCCCTGCCCGCCCGGGCAGGCCGACGTGTTGGGAGGTGCGCGCGGTGCGCCGGTGGTCACCGGCCTCCAGGGTCCTGGCCGTCCTGGCCCTGACCGCCGGGGTGGCCGCCTTCTCGCTGGTCCGAGGCTACGCGGCCCGGCTGGAAGCCCTGCGGCCGGCCCTGGGCGCCCCGCTGCCGGTGGTCGTCGCCGCCCGGGACCTCCCCCGGGGGACCGTCCTCGAGGCCTCCGCGCTCCGGGTGGAGCGCGTGCCCGCCGCCTACCTCACACGCGAGGCCTTCCTCGGCGAGCACCGCTTCTACGTGGACGAGCGCGTCATCATCCCGCGCTCCTACTTCCTCGAGCTGCTGCCGGAGCAGATCCCG
>CAYVCH010000332.1:0-1868 GCA_964449755.1 uncultured Actinomycetes bacterium | reverse complement strand
TCACACCCGTGTGATCTAGCATGCGTGCCATGCGAAGGTGCGCCCGAGCGCGATGCCCGGAGCCGCCGGTGGCCACCGTCTGCCTGCGGTACGACGCCCGGGAGGTGGTGGTCGGTGACCTGTCGGCCGAGCCCGACCCGGGCCACCTCGACCTCTGCGGGGAGCACGCCGGCCGCCTGACGCCGCCGCGGGGGTGGACGGTGCTGGACCGACGGAGGGGGGCCGCCGTCTGAGGGGGAGCCATCCCCCGATCCGGGGACGACATCCCCCGTTCGGCCCATGGGGCGGGGTGGGACCTGAGGCCAGACAAATGACGCCCCGGAGCTATGGTGCGGCCCCGCCTCCCTCCCGATGACGAGGGTGAGATGGAGCGTCGGCTCGGGAGCGGAACCAGGTGCCCCGCGTGCGGGGCGGGGGAGCTGATCTCGATCTCCATGACCCTGAACGGGGCGGAGCTCGCCTTCACCGCGTGCCACGAGTGCGAGGCGAAGTGGTGGTGGCGGGACGGGGAGTCCGTCCCCCTGCAGGTGGTCCTGGAGTCCGTGACGCCGGGGAGGTCCCGGTGAATGATGGGCCGGTCGGAGGCTTCCGGCCGGGCTGCTGAGCTTCCTCCTCCCCGGCCTGTGGTGTGGTTCCGGGAGGGCCAGCCGCCGGCCGTGGAGCCGACCTCGCGAAAGCTCTTCATCCGGGCCACGGCCGTCTTCGCCATCGTGATCTCCCTCGCCTACCTCAGCTGGCGAGCGATGGGCACGGTCAACCTGGCCGCCTGGTGGGTGGCGCTCCCCATGTTCCTCGTGGAGGTCCACAGCGCCTTCGGTGTAGTCCTCTACACCGTGGCCCTCTGGAGCGTTGATCCCCCGGAGCGGGCCGGCGGCTCACCGCCCGCCGGCCGGGTGGCCGTCCTCATCCCCACCTACGACGAACCCCCCGAGGTGCTCCTGCCGACCATCGCCGCCGCCGTGGCCATCGAGCCTCCCCACGAGACCTGGGTCCTGGACGATGGGCGGCGCCCCGAGGTCCGCCACCTCGCCCACGAGCTGGGGGCCAGGTACCTGACCCGGCCCGACAACCGGCACGGGAAGGCGGGGAACCTCAACCACGCCCTGGCCCGGGTGGAGGCCGACTTCGTGGCCGTCCTGGACGCCGATCACGTCCCGACGGCCCGCTTCCTCCTTGCCACCCTTCCCTACTTCGCAGACCCCAGGGTGGCCTTCGTGCAGACGCCCCAGGACTTCTACAACCTCGATTCCTTCGAGCACGACGAGCGCTGGACAGGGGACCTGTTCTATGAGGAGGCCGTCTTCTACCGGGTCATCGCGCCGGGGAAGAACCGCTGGTCGGCTCCCTTCTGGTGCGGGACCTGCGCCGTCGTGCGGGTGGAGGCGCTCCGGTCCGTGGGCGGGGTCGCCACGGACAGCGTGACCGAGGACATCCAGACGACGATCCGGATGTTCCGGGCGGGCTGGAAGGGCGTCTACCACAACGAGGTCCTGGCCCGGGGCCTGGCGCCCCACGACGCCGCCTCCTATCTGCTCCAGCGGCGCCGCTGGAGCCTGGGGGCCATGCAGGTCCTCCGCAGGGACAACCCGCTCCTGGGACCCGGCCTCACCTTCGCACAGCGCCTCGCCTTCCTCACCACCCTGTTCGGCTGGTTCGACTCCTGGCGGGCCTTCCTGTACCTCGTGCTGCCGCCCCTGGTCGTGTTCACCGGCGCGGTGCCCATCAGGGCCCCCGGGACGGTGTTCTTCCCCTTCTTCGCGGCGGTTCTGGGCTCCCAGTTCGTGGCCATCCGGCTCCTCGCGCGGGGCCACTACCCCCCGGTCCTCTCCATCGTCTTCGAGGTCCTCCGGATGCCTGCCGTCCTCCCC
>CAYVCH010000331.1:0-1869 GCA_964449755.1 uncultured Actinomycetes bacterium | reverse complement strand
CCCAGGGCCGGGAGGCGGAGCAGGGCGTCCCGCAGGTCGAGAAGGCCCTTCCGCTCGCAGACGGTCCCGACGAAGGCCACCACGGGCGGGTCCTCCTTGGGCCCGGTCCGGAACGCCCGCACGTCGACCCCGTTGTCCAGCCGGATCGTCGCCGGGAGAACCTCCCGGACGGCCTCCTCCTCGCGGCGCGACACCACGACGAAGGCGTCGAACACCCGACCTCCGGTGGCGAGGATCCGCCGGAAGACGGGACGGCGGAGGCAGCGGTGGAGCCGTCCGGTGTGGGCGTGGACAAGGGTCGCCGCCCCCGCCGCTCGGGCCGCCCCGGCCAGGGCGATGGCCCGCAGGAGGGGAAGGGTGGGAGCGGCCGCGACGTTCAGGTGGACCACGTCCGCCTCCCGGGCGAGGCGGAAGATCCGGCCGGCCTGGACGAGGGCGTGGGCCAGGTTCGACGGGGTGGGGGCGCCGGGGCGCTTCGTTCCCCGGGGAGTCGTGTTCAGGTAGGAAAGGACGGCGCCGCGGCGGAGGAGGGGGTCGCCGAGGAGGGAGGTGACGAAGGTCGGGATGCCGCCGGCCGTCGGCGGGCCCTGGCCCACGACCAGGACCCGGGGCCTCGCTACCGGGCCCCCGAGCTCCGCCTCGGCCCGCGACCCGTCCACGGCGACCCAGGCTAGCGCCGGGGCCCGTCGCCGGGAAGGCCGGCTGGCCGTAGCCGTGCTACGGGCGATTGGGTAAGCCAGCTACGCCAGATGGACCTTTGTGGCACCCCCCCGGGAGGCCCAAGGTAGCGCCCTGTGGGCAGCCCTCGCCGGGTCGTCGGCGTCGCTTTCATCCTCACCGTCGGGGTCGTCGCCCTGGCCCCCCCGGCTGCCTCGCTGCCCGCCACCTGGACCCCGGCAGGGCAAGTGGACTTGGCCTACGGGGATCTGGTCGAGGTGAGCGGAGGCCCGGCCACCGGCTTCAAGCCCGAGAGCAAGCTGTTCTACACCGGGGACGGCGTGGGCGAGCCCGTCCAGTGGTGGGGGGTCCTCGGCTGGTCCGGGGAGGGGGCTGCCCCGCCCGGGGTCTACCTGTACCGGCTGGTGGACCACGTCTGGCAACCGGAGTTCCTGCTGCCCGGCTCGGACCCCTGGGCCAAGGCAGACGCCCTGTTCCAGGACGGCACGCTCTACGTCTCCCTCCGGGACCGGCGGTCGAGCACCGCCGGGAATCCCCGGGAGAGCCTCCTGTACGAGCTTTCCTACCTCGGGGACGCCTGGGAGGTCGTCTCCGGGCCGACGGTCATCACCACCCGGGATCCCGAAACCCTCACGATCGCCGTGGACAGCCTGGGGCGGGTCTGGACCACCTTCGAGGACCGCCAGGTGATCGTGGTCGGGCACACGGAGCCCGGAGGCACGACCTTCACCTACGAGACGGTCTCGGCCACGCCGGTCACCTCCGACGACATCTCGGCCGTGACCGCCTTCGGTGGTGACCGGGTCGGGGTCCTGTGGTCGGACCAGAACGCGGGGCAGTTCTGGTTCGCCTGGCGGGACGACGCCGAGCCCCTCGGCATCTGGCACGTGGAGAGCGCCTACGGGGGCGGGGCTGCCGGGTGCCCCACGGCGACCTCGGCGGCCTGCGCCGACGACCACATCAACATCAAGACCTTCGGTCCGGAGCTGTTCGTGGTCGTGAAGACGAGCCACAACGAGGTCCCCGGGAACTCCGCCGACCCCCTCGTCGCCCTCTTGCACCGGGACGCGGCCGGAGGGTGGTCTTCGGTCCCGGTGAGCCCGGTCTCGGAGGGGACCACCCGGCCCGTCGTCGTCCTCTCGCCGACCGCCGACGCCACGCAGCCGCTCGGCGAGCTGCTCAACTTTGCCG
>CAYVCH010000330.1:0-1876 GCA_964449755.1 uncultured Actinomycetes bacterium | reverse complement strand
CGTCGGGCCGGTAGGTCACGTCGTAATAGGACGGCACGTAGATCCCCTGGAACCCGGCGATCCGCGCCAGCATGCCGGCCCGCCCGCCCGGACGGCCGGCCCGCCGCCAGGCCAGGAAGGCGTCCAGGAGTTCGTGGATCAGCTCCTCGGCCTCACCCAGGACGAAGAAGTCGACGAAATCCGCCAGGGCCTCGGCGTTCACGTCGAGGAGGGTGGCCTCCAGGCGAAGGGGGGCGAGGTGGGTGTCGGCCGTGATGCGGCCCAGGGGCGGCAGGGCGATGTCGGTGACGCCGGGGCCGAAGGCGGCGTCCAGGCGCACCCGGAAGGGGCCCATGGTCGTGGTCTCGGCGGCCCCCCCGAGCATCCCCACCCACGCGCCGGCCACCCCGACGAGGACCGCCGCGACGGCTGGCACGACCCGCGCCCGCAGGCGGGCTCGGGCGCCGGGGCGCGGCTCGCGGGCCACGCACCGACTCTACCCCCGCCGGCCCCAGCCCCCTACGGGCGGACCTCCGCCGCGTAGCGGTAGCGGAGCCCGTCGTCCCGGGCGGTGCCCATGCAGGAGTAGACGGTCCCGAGCCAGCAGCGGAAGCGGGTGCTGGCGTTCGTCAGCACCAGCACCGCGTCGCGCACGCTCCCGCGTCCGAAGGGCACCGACCGCGCGGCGTCGCCGGCCTCCGAGAGGGCGAGGGGGTAGAGGCGGACGCGCCCCGAGCGCCACCGGACCACCACCGTGGCCTCCGGGCCTGTCCGCTCGGGGGGCAGGTCCAGGGCCACCCGGAGACGGGCGTCTCGGGGAATCCCGCGTCCCGGCCGGAGGCGGACGTAGTGGTTGGTGAGGTGTCGCGTCGAGATGCCCTCCCACCCCACCGACGGCCTGTTCCGGGTGAGGGTGTACCCGCGGTCCATGGGGGCTGCCGGGTAGGTCGCCCCCTCCTCGTAGAAGGCGGCGGGGACGACGTTGACGGCCCCGAAGTCGGCGAAGGCCCCCCGGAGGGAGACCCCCCGCTCCTGGAGCGCGCCGGCCACCGCCCGCAGGGAGTACCGGTCGGGGCCGGCGGCGCTCCCGTCGGCCAGCTCCCAGCTGCGGCGGACGATGGTGGGGTCGGCCGCCCCGGCGGACCCCAGGGCCTCGGAGAGGAAGCGCCAGAAGATCCAGGCGCCGTAGGGGGAGAGGCCGGCCCCCCGATCCACGGGAACCCCGGGCTGGCCCAGGGGCCCGGCGGCGAGGTAGCCGAGGTTGTCGTCGACGTCGTCGTAGACCTCGTCCTCCATCCACGTGGCCGTGCCCTCCATGAACCACAGGTCCTCGGCCACGTCGTAGGCGAACTGGACCGCGTGGAACAGCTCGTGGGCCGCGGTGACCCTGAGGGCGGCCTCCCCGGCCGTGCCGGAGAACTGGGCCGGGGAGAAGTCGTCGTCCACCACGCAGTAGGCGGAGAGGTCCCAGTAGGGATAGGCCGGTGTGCCCAGGAGGTCGAGGTTGGGGTCGTCCGACGCGCAGTAGCCGAACAGGCCCTCGTCGCCGATGTCCACGAGGTAGACGTCGAGCCTCCCGTCGGGACCGGGGTCGGGGGAGGTCGAGTCGTCCTTGGGGGGCCGGTAGCCCTGGGAGCCCACGATGGCGGCCAGGGCCTCGTCGGCGGTGGCCAGGGTCGTCTCCACCCAGTCGGGGACGCCGTCGGCGTCGGCGTCGTCCGGGGGCGGCGCGTCCTCGGTGGCCTCCACCCAGTGGACGCAGGCGCTCGCGCCGCAGGTGGCCCGGGCGGGCACGGTGTAGCCGTGGCCCATGGGGTCGGCGTCGCCGTCGGTGGGGCGGGCCAGCAGGGCCAGGGCCCGCGCGCGGTCGCGGCCGGTCAGCTCGGGCAGGCGCAGC
>CAYVCH010000329.1:0-1894 GCA_964449755.1 uncultured Actinomycetes bacterium | reverse complement strand
CGGCGTCAGCCGCGCCTGGCCCTGGAGGTACCGGATCTCGGGGTACGCCTGCAGCACATCCGCGTACTTCATCCGGCGCAGGGAGGCGACTAGGGCATCCTTTTGGGCGATGACCCGGTGCCACTGGAGGGCGCCGGCGGCGGTGGAGATCCCCTCGAACCGGTGGGTCTGGGCCTCATGGTAGGCCTCCACGGCCCGGATGAGGGCCTTGCTGGGGACACACCCCACGTTCACGCAGGTGCCGCCCATGATCCCCTCCTCCACGAGCAGCACCCGGGCGCCGAGCTCTGCCGCCCGGATGGCGGCCGCGAACCCCGCAGACCCTCCTCCGATGACCACGAGGTCCACCGCCTCCGCGTCTGCCGGCCGGGGCTCTTCGAGGGGCCGGCGCTCCCGGACCTGCGCCCGGTACCCGGCCTCCCGGACGGCCCGGAGGAGCACCGCATCGCTCACCTCCGGGGAGGCGACCACCCGGGCCTGGGCCGACCGCCACCCGGGGACTTCGGCCGACAGCACCCCACGGACCGCCTCCAGGGCCTGCCGGACGTGGTGGGCGCACGCCTCACAGGTCATGCCGTGCACGGTGAGGAGGATCTCTTGCCGGGCTGACATCTCACACCTCCCATCACGCTGAGGCTCGCCGGAATGGGTCATCGACGCACTCCTGCCGGTGAGACACCCTCGGTCACGGGACACGCCCGGGCGTACTCCAGGAGCTCCTCGAGGGGGGCGGTCGCGAGCGCCACGCAGGAATCTCCCGCGCCGTAGTACAGCCAGATGGTCCCGTTCCGGACGAGGGCGCCGCACGTGAACACGATGTTCATGCCGTTCCCCACCCGCTCGTAGGGGGCTTCCGGGCTCAGCACAGGATGGGCGCACCGGCTGAGCACGCGTCCCGGGTCCTCCGGGTCCAACAACGCCACGCCCAGCCGGTAGTTGGGGATCCCCGCCACGACCTTCACCCCGTGGTAGAGGACGAGCCAGCCCTCCGGCGTCTCGATGGGCGGTGCACCTGCCCCTACCCGCTCGCCATCCCACCACGTCCCGCCGCGCTTGGGCAGCACAAGCCTCGGCCTTCCCCAGAACACCAGGTCAGGGGATTCCGCCAGCCAGATGTGCTCGTTGCCCCCGAAGGAAGGCCGGTGCAGCATCATCCACCGGCCGCCGATCCTCCTGGGGAACAGAGCGGCGTCCTTGTTGGGAGGAGGGAGTACGGTCCCCAGCCGCTGGACCGTACGGAAATCTCGAGTCATCGCCAGGGCGACCATTGGACCCCCGTGGCCCACGGCCACGTAGACGATGACCCACTGTCCGAGCTCCGGGACGTACGTGAGTCTCGGGTCCTCGCAGCCCAGCGCCTCGTAGGGGTTCGAGGGGTCACCTGGGGCCAAAAGCGGCTCCGGGTCCACCCGCCAGTTCCGCATCCCGTCCTCGCTGCGGGCCACGTACAGGCTCGACCGGCCGTCCGTGTCCTCCACCCGCAGGAGCAGGACCACCTCGCCGTCCATCTCCGCGACCCCGGGGTTGTACACCCCCAGGGCCGGGACCGGCAGGTCCGCGGAGGTCAGGATGGGGTTCCCCTCGAAGCGGCGGAAGAGGGTCATCCCCGACGGGCCGCAGGGACCGGCTCGGCCTCCTCCGGTTTCCGGGCAGTCTGTTCCTCCTCGCGGGACTCCTCCTGCTGCTCCTTCCGCTGTTGCTCCTCCTCAACCCACGTCCAATCCCCTCCGCAGCACCCGCACATCTCGGTCCTCCTGAAGTGGAATCCCACAGGGCCAGCGGCCGCGGCCTCCGGCTCCATGGTCGTCCCCATCATATACGGTTTCAAGTAATTATGCAAGGGGTTCCGGTGCCCGGTTGGACGGTGTATCCTCGAGGAGGGGTAAGTCATGGA
>CAYVCH010000328.1:0-1904 GCA_964449755.1 uncultured Actinomycetes bacterium | reverse complement strand
CCCCGCTACGAGATCGCCACCGCCACCCGGGTCGCCGAGGAGCAGTCCCGGGCGGTGCGGGAGGCCCTGGGCTTCCTGAACACGGCCCTCCTGGTCTTCGCCGGGGTCTCGGTGTTCGTGGCGGCCTTCATCATCCACAACACCTTCTCCATCCTGGTGGCCCAGCGGACCCGGGAGCTGGGGCTCCTGCGGGCCGTCGGCGCCAGCCCCCTCCAGGTGGTGGGCTCGGTCCTGGCCGAGGCGGCCGTCGTCGGGGCCGCCGCCTCCGTGACCGGCCTGGGGGCGGGGGTCCTCATGTCCCGAGCCCTGCGCGGCGTCCTCGACGCCTTCGGGCTCGCCCTGCCGGCGGTGGGGCTCGCGGTCGCGCCCCGCACCGTCCTCGCCGCCCTGGCAGTGGGGACGGCCGTGACGGTGACCTCGGCGGTCCTGCCGGCCCGCCGGGCGGCCCGGATCCCGCCGGTGGCCGCCCTCCGCGACGTGGCGTTGCCCCCCTCCCGCTCCTCCCTCCGCCGCCGGGCCACCCTGGGGCTCCTGCTCACGGCGGGCGGCGCGGGGACCCTGACGGGCGGCCTGGCAGGCCTGGGGGGCGGCCTCCCCCTGGTGGGGGCGGGGGCCGGCGTGACGTTCCTGGGAGTGGCCGCCCTCGCCCCCTTCGCCGTCCGTGGCTTCGCCGGGACGGCGGGCTGGCCCCTGCCCCGGCTGCTCGGGGTGGCGGGGAAGCTCGGGCGCGAGAACGCCCGCCGGGACCCCCGCCGGGCCGCCGCCACGTCGTCGGCCCTCATGGTCGGACTCGCCCTGGTGGCGACCTTCGCGATCCTCGGGGACTCGGTCAAGGCCTCCGCCGGGGCGGCCATCCGCGACACGTACCGCGGGGACCTGACCCTGATCTCGCCCGACGGCTTCAGCCCCTTCAGCCCCCGCCTGGCCCGGGAGCTGCGGCAGCTCGACGCCGTCGGCCTCGTGTCCGAGCTGCGGACCGACGTCTGGCGGGATCCGCGCACCCGCCGGATTCGCCTCCTCACCGGGGTGGACCCGGCCACCCTGGAGCGGGTCCTCGACCTCGACGTCACGGCGGGGAGCCTGTCCGGCCTGGACCGCGATGGCGTCCTGCTCCACCAGGACCTGGCCCGGGAGCTGGGAGTGGGCCCGGGAGACCGAGTGCGGATGGAGTTCTCCGCCACCGGCGTGCAACGGATGGAGGTGGTCGGGACCTTCGCCGACCAGCGGCTCGTGGGGCCGGCCATCATCGGCCTGGAAGCCTGGAGGCGAAACGTCGCCTCCCCCCTGGACCGTCTCGTGATGGTGACCCGGGCCCCGGGGGTCCCCCGGGCGGAGTTCCGGCAGGCCGTCGAGGAGGTCGCCCGAGGCTACGGGGTGCGGGTCCGGGACCAGGAGGAGCTGCGGCGGGACCAGGAGGCCCGGGTGGACCGCCTCCTCGGGCTCGTCACCGCCCTCCTCGCCCTGGCGGTCCTCATCGCCCTCCTGGGGATCATGAACACCCTGGCCCTGTCGGTCCTCGAGCGCACCCGGGAGCTGGGGCTCCTGCGGGCCGTCGGCCTGTCCCGCCGGCAGACCCGGGCCATGGTCCGCGCCGAGGCCGTCCTCCTCGCCCTCCTCGGTGGGGCCCTCGGCCTGGCCGTGGGCTCGGCCTTCGGATGGGCCATCGTCCGGGCCCTCGCCGACGAGGGCCTCACCGACCTCGCGTTCCCCTGGGCTCGCATGGCCGGGTTCCTGGGGGCGGCCGCCCTCGTCGGGGTCGCCGCCGCGGTGGCCCCCGCCCGCCGGGCCGCCCGCCTGAACGTCCTCGCCGCCATCGCCCACGAGTGAGGGGAAGGCGCCGGCACGGGTGGACCGAGGGCTCCCACCGACTCGCCTCGCGCACCCCACTCCGGTCTTCCGGTACC
>CAYVCH010000327.1:0-1923 GCA_964449755.1 uncultured Actinomycetes bacterium | reverse complement strand
ACTACGCGGTGTGGGGGCGCTGGCCGCTACCGCCCCCGGCCCCGCCGCCCGGCTCCTGACCCGTCCCGAGGCGGGCCGGCCCGGCCCGCGGCCGGCCCGCCTCGGCCCTCAGCGACCGGCGCGGACGCGCTGGCCGTCGCCGCGGAGCAGGCCCAGGCGCTGGGCCGAGATGACGGCCTCCACCCGGTTGTGGGCGTTCAGCTTCGACAGGACGCTCTGGATGTAGTTCCGGGCCGTGAAGTAGCTGATGGAGAGGCGCTTGGCGATGGTGCGGGTGTCGAGCCCCTCCGCCAGCAGCCGCAGGACCTCCATCTCCCGGCGGGTCAGGACCAGGTTGTCGGCGTAGGCCGCCTCCCTGGCCTGGCGCAGCTCGGCCACGTCCTCCTCCAGGGCCTCCAGCACCCGGCGGAGGAACCGGATGGAGATGACGTCCAGCGAGGCGTCGCGGAGCCGGTGCAGGACCAGGTCCCCGCCGGGGGTGGCCACGACCTCGTGCAGCAGCGACCAGGCCCCCAGGCTGTGCTCGCGGCGGAGGAGGCAGACCGCCACGTCTCCCCGGCGCGCCGCCCGGAGGGGATTGCAGTCCCGGGCACAGGGCAGCGGGTCCCGGGCGTGGAACCGGCGCATGAGCTGGTAGCAGCGGCGACCCAGCGCCTCCCGGCTGCTCACCCCCAGGATCCCCTCGATGCCCCGGCCCCAGCCCACCACCCGCTGCTCGGCGTCGACCATGAAGAAGCCCTCGGCGTGATGGGGTCGGAGCTCCTGCTCGAGCTGGGCCTCGGAGATCGCCGTCTCCATCAGCCGCCACTCTACGCCGCGGCTGACCATACGGTCAAGACCCGGGCGCCTCCACCCGGACCAGCCGGCGGGCCTTCAGCTCGAAGCGGGGCAGGCTGCCCGGCGGGGCCACGGCCGTCTCGATCCGGATGCCGAGGTGCCGGCGGAGGTCCTCGGCCACCTCGGCCGCCTCCCGGGCGGCCGCCTCCTCGCCCAGGCCCGGGACCAGCTCGACCAGCACCCGCACCTGGTCCATCTCCGCCCGCCTGAAGACCTCGATGCGGAACTCCCTCACCAGGGGGTGGCGCCGCACGACGTCCTCGATGGCCGAGGGGAACACGTTCACCCCCCGAACGACCAGCATGTCGTCGGTCCGACCGCGCACCCCGCCCTCCAGGCGGGCGAAGGTCCGACCGCAGGCGCAGCGGTCCCGTGCCAGGCGCACGAGGTCGCCGGTGCGGTAGCGAATGGCCGGCGAGCAGGGCCGACCGAGGTTCGTCACCACCAGCTCCCCCTCCCCCTCCCAGGACGCCGCGCCGGTGGCGGGGTCTACCACCTCGAAGACGAACTCGGCCTCGTTCACGTGGAGGGCGTCCGGGCGCTCCCGGCACTGGAAGGAGACGGCCCCCACCTCGGTGAGCCCGTAGTGGTCGAAGCAGGTCGCGCCCCAGGCCTCCTCGATCCGCTGCCGGGTGCCGGGGACGCTCGCCCCCGGCTCGCCCGCGTGGATCGTCGTGCGGATCGGGGTCGCCGCCGGGTCGACCCCCTGCTCGCGGGCCACCTCGGCCAGGTGCAGGGCGTAGGAGGGCGTGCACACCAGCACGGTCGCCCCGGTCTCCACGAGGGTCCGCAGCCGCAGCACCGAGTCCTGCCCCCCGCCGGGGATGGCCATGGCCCCCATCCGCCAGGCCGCCTCGAAGCCCGACCAGAAGCCCACGAAGGGACCGAAGGAGAAGGCGAACAGGAGCCGGTCCCCGGGTCCCACCCCGGCGGCCCTGAGCACGTAGGTCCAACAGTGGATCCACCAGTCCCACGACTCCGGCGTGTCCGGCCACCGGAGGGGCGCTCCCGTCGTCCCCGACGTCTGGTGGAACCGCACGTACCGCTCCAGGGGGTAGGTGAGGACGGTCCCGAAGGGGGGCTGCG
>CAYVCH010000326.1:0-1970 GCA_964449755.1 uncultured Actinomycetes bacterium | reverse complement strand
CCTCCGAGGCGGGGCGGCCGGGCGGGGCGCGGGCTCCGGGACCGGAACCGTGGGTGGCCGCGGAGGCCGGGTCGGGCGCTCGCACGCTCGCTTCCGCCCCCGCACGGCCGCTGGCGGGGCAATCCGTCGGCGTCGGTGTCGAGCCCCGACGCCCCGACGGCGACGCGGTCTCCTGCGAGGTCGGCCGGATGCCCCTCGGCAGTCCGGCGCGGCCGCCCCGTGGGGCGGTCGGAGCCGGGCCGGGGGAGAAAGGAGGTGAGGCAGCCTACTCAGCGGTCGGGTTGGGGATGTGCCTCGGGCAACTCCACGACAGTGGCCAGGGAGGTGCGTGATGCCACGACTGGGGACCACCTTGGCGGCCGCGGGGGCCGCGGCAGTCGGCTTTATCCTCGCATCGGTCCCGCCGACCTCGGCCCAGCAGCCGCCCGCGTTCACCGTCACCTTCTCGGGCGAGATGCGGGTCCACGGGATCCTCTTCGACAACCTGACGGACTTCACCGACACCGAGGAGGGCCCGCAATTCAAGGACAGCAACGCCCACTTCTTCCAGCGCTGGCGGCTCTGGACGACCGTCCAGTCGGCAGACAGGAAGGCCAAGGCCGTCTGGGCCCTCGAGGTCGGCGACATCGTCTGGGGGACGGGCGGCGGCGCCTCCGGGACCGAGTTCGGCGGGACGACCACGCGGATCGGCCCCGGGGCGGGGGGCCAGCTCGGCGCGGACGGCGTGAACGTCGAGACCAAGAACGCCTTCGTCCAGTTCGACATCCCGTTCATCCCCAACGCGAACCTGCTCCTCGGGCTCCACAACATCGTCTTCCTGTCCAGTCCCTTTGGGGCCTTCCTCGACGACGACGCGGCCGGGATCCAGTTCAACTGGAAGATGGACCCGGTGGACCTCCAGATCTGGTACGCCAAGGCGGACGAGAACAACCGCCAGGACGCCGACGACAACGACTTCTACGCGGCCCGGCTCGGGGTGCGGGTCATGAAGGACCTGCGGGTGACGGTCGAGGGCCTCGTGATGAACCAGCAGTGCTTCGCGCGCCGGGCCCCGGTGCCCCCGGCGACCACGGGCGCCTGCGTCAAGGCCGACTTTGCCGACACCTACTGGGTGGGCGGGACCGCCAGCGCGAAGATCGGGACGGTGCAGCTGGACGGGACCGTCGTCTACGGCCAGCGGCAGCTCTTCTCCGCCGCGCGCAACCGCGTGATCGAGGAGAGCGGCTGGGGGCTCCAACTCACGGGCCAGGCCCCGATCGGGCCGGTTCAGACCTGGGTGAACGGCTGGTACACGACCGGGGACGACAACCGCATCCCCGGGTCGAAGGCCTCCAAGTTCCGCGCCCCGGGCCCGGGCCAGGACTTCTCCACCGTCTCCAACACCACCCGGCTGAACGAGGACTCCGACAAGCTCCCCATCCCCATCTTCGCCACCTCGTGGCTCGGGGCCCCGTTCCAGTCGGAGTTCATGCTGGGGATCCGGACCCTCGGGGTGCCGTTCGTCGGCTCGCCGCTCTACCTGGACCCCACGGGCACCTTCGGGGCCGGCCTGTCCGGGATCTACCGGCTCACCCCGGCGGTGTCGGTGGGCGCCGGGTACGGGTACATCGGCGCGACCGAGGACAACGGGATCTTCGGGGACAACGTCCACGAGATCGACGGGGGCGTCCTGTACAGCTACAACCCCAACCTCTCCTTCCAGTTCATCGCGGGGTACCTGATCCCCGACGAGGGCGACAACGCCTGGGCCGCGATGTTCCGAACCCGCTTCGCCTTCTAGCGCCGGCTGGGCCCGGGGCGCTCCGGGGATTCCCCGCCGGGGCGCCCCGGGTCCCCGCCTCCCTGCCTTCGGGTTGGGCCGTGACGGGCTCCGGGGCACCCCCGGCGGGTTTGCCGACCTCCAGCTGGCGCCCGCCCCGGGCGGCAGGGCCGTCGGCCACGCCGTCGAGCCCCCGGGCCCCCGCCGTCGC
>CAYVCH010000325.1:0-1998 GCA_964449755.1 uncultured Actinomycetes bacterium | reverse complement strand
CCCGTCCTGGGACGAGGGGCCGAGGTACCTGGAATTCCGGTCCGACGGTACGTGGAGCCTCCATGATGAGACGGGTGCTCGACTGGATACGAAGCCGCTGGTCCCGATGGCGTCGCCCGCCGGGCCCCGGGACGTCGGGGGGACCCATCGGCCCGTGGGGTGAGGACGTCGCGGCGGCCTGGTTGGTCGGGCGGGGGCTCCGGGTCCTGGACCGGAGCGTCCGGACGCCGTACGGGGAGATCGACCTCATCGTCCGAGACGGGGACACGGTCGTATTCGTCGAGGTGAAGACCCGTCGGGGCGACGGACCCCCGGACCTATGGGAACTCCTGCGGACCCGTCAGCGTCGTCGGATCGAGCGGGCGGCCCGCTACTACCTGAGCCGTCTTCGGCCGGCGGTCCGACGGTGTCGGTTGGACGTCGTGGTCGTACGCCTTTCCGGGAAGGGGGAAACGGAAGTCCGGTGGGTCCGCAACGCCTGGTCGGAGGACGTTTCCGACGGCGTCCCGTGAGGCCGGCCGGGCCATCGGGCGTCCGAGGCCACGGGCGGCTGATGGGGTGGGGTCCCGTCCCGGCGGTCTCAATCTTCGGGGAGGGGGATCCCTGCCATGCAGGCCCAGTGGTAGATCCGAAGGTAGATCTCCCGCAGGCGGCGGCTGAGGAGCCGGTTCAGGATCTGGAGGAACCGGAGGGCGCTCTCGGGGTCCCGGGACAGGATGTCGGCCAGCACGCGCTGGTCGATGGCCAGGACGGTGGCCGTCTCGCTGTGGGCGATGGCGTCGGCCGAGCGGGGAGACCCATCGACGAGGGCCATTTCGCCGAAGAATTCGCCCCGACCCAGGATGGCCAGGGCCTCCTCCCCGACGCCGGGGATGAACTTGCTGATGCGGACCTGACCCTCCAGGACGATGTACAGTCGGTCCCCGGGGTCGCCCTCCCGGAAGATGGCCTCGTCCCGGCGGAAGCGCTCCTCCTGGCTGAAGGTCGTCAGGAGTTGCAGTTCGGAAGCCGAGAGGCCCTGCTCCCGGAACAGTTCCATCTTCTGGGTATCGCTGACGCGGGCCGCCTCGGCCGTCGCCCGGGGCCGAGTGGGGGCTTCGGGAGCGGCGGACCCCGAGACGACCCGCTGGAAGAATCGCTCCGCCCGTTCGTTGGCCTGGCGGATGCGGCGGGCCAGGAGTTTCCAGAGGTGCCAGTGGACCTGGACGCCGAGGTAGCGGTCTCGGGCGAGGGTCTCTTCGAGGCCCGGGTGGGGCAAGGCGACCAGCCGGCTCGGGAGGGCCGTCTCCGCCCGGACGACGGTCGGCAGGCCGTCGATGAACTCCGTCTCGCCCAGGAGTTCGCCCGGCTCGACCCAGGCCAGGGTCAGGGGCCCGTACGGCGTGTCCCGGACGAGGCGGACGCGTCCCTCCAGGAGGACCCACAGGTCTGATAGCGTCTGTTCCTCCGGGAAGACGGTCGTCCCCGGTTCCGGCTCGACCCAGCGGCCCGGCTTGACGATCTCGAGGACCTGTTCGTCGGTCATGGCCTGGAACGGGGGCCAGCGGCGCAGTTCGACGGCCATACCGAGCATGCTCTGGCGGGCCTTCTGGAGACGGGGCCACTGCAGGAGCAGGAAGTCCATCTCGGTCGGCCCGACCTCGAACATCATCTGGTCCCGCTTCAGGACGAGTTGCTCGACCATCTGGTTGAAGTAGGCCTTTCGCCGCAGGAGGAGGTCCGAGAGGTCTTCGGCGGACCGGCCCTGGCGCTCGGCCAGGGACCGGACCAGTCGGCCGTAGAGTTCCCGCAGGGGGCTCTGCTCGCCCCCGGCCAGGACGTAAGCATCGACGGCCGCCGTCAGGGCCTTTTCGGGGTCTCCCGAGTCCCGGTAAATCCGGGCGAAGAGGTGGGCGATCTCGGCCCGGAAGGGGTCGAGGCGCTGGGCCTCCTCCAGGGCGCTCCGGGCCCGGGGGTAGTCCATCTGGTCGTAGTAGACCTGGGCCTGGAGCCAGTAGA
>CAYVCH010000324.1:0-2025 GCA_964449755.1 uncultured Actinomycetes bacterium | reverse complement strand
GGTATCGTGGGGGCCGTGGGCGGCTACGAGACCGTGATCGGGCTCGAGTGCCACGTCGAGCTCTCGACCAGGACGAAGATGTTCTGTGGGTGTCCGAACGAGTTCGGGGCGCCCCCGAACACGAACGTGTGCCCCGTCTGCCTGGGCCACCCCGGGACGCTGCCGGTCCCCAACGGGCAGGCCATCGAGTACATCGTGCGCATCGGCCTGGCCCTGGGGTGCGAGATCGCGCCGCGCTCGCTGTTCCACCGGAAGCACTACTTCTACCCGGACATGCCGAAGAACTTCCAGATCTCCCAGTACGACCTGCCGGTCTGCGTCGGGGGCCACCTCGACATCGAGGTCGACGGGGAGGTGCGCCGCATCGGCATCACCCGGGTCCACATGGAGGAGGACACCGGCAAGACCTCCCACGCCGGGGTCACCGGCCGCATCGCCGAGGCCGACTACGCCCTGGTGGACTACAACCGGGCCGGCGTGCCCCTGGTCGAGATCGTCTCCGAGCCGGACCTCCGCTCGCCGGCGGAGGCCGCGGCGTTCCTGCGGGAGCTGCGCTCGCTGCTGGAGGCCCTGGGGGTCTCCGACGTCCGCATGGAGGAGGGCTCCCTCCGCTGCGACGCGAACATCTCCGTCCGGCCCGCCGGCCGCGGGGAGCTCGGCACGAAGGTCGAGGTGAAGAACCTGAACTCCATCCGGTCCCTGGAGCGGGCCCTCCGCTACGAGCAGGAGCGGCAGACCGCGGCCCTGCGCCGGGGCGAGCCGCTGGTGCAGGAGACCCGCCACTTCGACGAGGGCACCGGGCGCACCACCCCCCTGCGGTCCAAGGAGGAGGCCTTCGACTACCGCTACTTCCCCGAGCCCGACCTCCCGCCCCTCGAGCCCGACCCCGCCTGGGTCGAGGGGCTCCGGGCCACGCTGCCGGAGCTGCCGGCGGCCCGCCGGGCCCGCTACGAGCGGGACCTGGGCCTCCGGCGGGAGGCGGCGCGGCTCCTGGCCGGCTCCCGGGCCTGGGCCGAGTTCTTCGAGGAGGCCGTGGACCTGGGGGCCGACCCCGCCGCCGCGGCCAACTGGATGACCCAGGACCTGGCGGGGCTGCTCAACCGGGCGCGGCTGGACCTCACCGAGGCCCGCGTGACCCCACGGCACCTGGCCGACCTGGTGGGGCTGGTGCAGGACGGGACCATCTCCACCGCCGGGGCCAAGCAGCTGCTGGAGGAGGTCCTGGAGACCGGCAAGCCCGTCGGGGAGGTGGTGGACGCCAGGGGCCTGCGCCAGGTCTCCGACGCCGGTGCCCTGTCCGCCGTGGTCGAGGCGGTCATCGCGGAGAACCCCGGCCCCGTGGCCCAGTACCGGGGGGGCAAGGAGGGGGTGCTGGGCTTCCTGGTGGGCCAGGTGATGAAGAAGACCGGCGGGTCCGCCAATCCCAAGCTCGCCGGCGACCTGCTGCGCGAGCGGCTGTCGGGGTAGCCCGGCGGTGCGGGTCGAACGGCCCCCCCGCTACCCCTGGTGGCAGCTGATCCTCATGGGGCTGGTCGGGCTGCTGGAGGCCGCCACCTGGCCGCTGCGCCGGCTGTGGCGCTCGGGGGCGCCCCTGGACGCCTTCGCCCTGGCCCACATGGCGAGCGCCGGCGGCGACGCGCTCCTCGCCGTGGCCCTGGCCGACTCGGTGTTCTTCTCCCTGCCGGTGGACCAGGCCAAGGTGAAGGTGGCCCTGTACCTGGGGCTCACCATGGCTCCCCTGGCGGTCGCCGGACCCCTCCTGGTGCCCCTCCTGGACCGGGCCGGCCCCCGCCGGGCCATCGCCATGGGCGCGGCGGGGGGACGGGCCGTCCTGGCGGTCCTGGCCGCCCCCAGGGTGGCGAGCCCCCTCCTGTTTCCCCTCGCCTTCGGGCTGCTCGTCCTGTCCAGGGTGCACGGCGTCACGAAGAACGGGCTCACCATGGCCTACGCGGGGCCCGAGGAGGGCCTGATGCGGGCCAACGCCCGCCTGGGCCGGGTCGCGGTGGCGGGGGCCGCCCTGGCGGC
>CAYVCH010000323.1:0-2034 GCA_964449755.1 uncultured Actinomycetes bacterium | reverse complement strand
AGCAGATCCGCAACGAGACCGACCCCGCCCTCGGGGGGACGGGCTGTCTCTTCACCGGACCGACGGCCATCCGGCTGGGTGACGACGGCACCATGGACGTGATCAGCCCCTTCAGCCGGCAGATCAACTGCACCTGGCCCCGGGTGCCCTCCACGGACCTCTTCGACCGGCACACGGTCACCCGCTTCACGCTCCCTTCGGAGGGGGGAGTGGTCTACGTCCAGAACGTCCCGTCCTCGCCATCGGACCCCAACTACACGAACGGCTGCCCCTTCGACGAGGAGGCCATCGGCGGGACCGGGGGGCCGAACCCGAACAGGACGCACCCCCTGGGCTTCCCCCAGCGGTTCGACATCACGCCGGGCTCCTCGGGAACCAGCACGACCGGCTACGGCTGCCGAAACGGGGACGTCTTCCTCCAGGGGGTCCTCGACGGCCGCCTCACCATCGCCGCCGAGAACAACGTCATCCTCTTCGGCAGCACCACCTACGAGTCGCCCGCCGAGGACCTCCTCGGCCTGGTGGCGAACAACTACATCCGGGTCTACCACCCCGTGGCGAGCTCCGACCCGGGAGCCTCCTACCGGGACGGGCCCTGCACCTCCAGCGGGTGCAACCTCCGGCTGCCGGGACGGTCGAGCGCGGACACCACCCCCTCCCTGTTCAGCGGGGCCGACCCCGGGGTCTCCGGCATGGCCGTCGTCCTGGAGCAGCAGGCCCTCCGGAGTCCCGACTTCCACGCCGCCCTCCTCACCGTCGCCCACTCCTTCACCGTCCAGTGGTACAACCGGGGACCCCCCTTCACCTCCTATGGGGGGACGGCGGGCAACCTCACCGTGTTCGGGGCCATCGCCCAGCAGTACCGCGGTCCCGTGGGCCGGTTCAACCTGGGAACGGGGCAGGTGGTGAACGGCTACGCCAAGGACTACTGGTACGACGACCGGCTGAAGTACGACGCCCCACCCAAGTTCCTGAACCCCGTGGCCTCGGCGTGGCAGGTCGTCACCTGGGTGGAGCAGCCCCCGGCCTACCCGGCGACGTAGCTGGGTAGACTCGGCCCGTCCCCGGGCTCCCGGGGACGGCGTCGGGGGTGTCGCATGGGGCGCGTGGCGGTGGGGGTCGTCTTCGGCGTGGGCGGGGTCCTCGTCGGGAGCTTCCTCACCGTCGTCGTCCACCGGGTGCCGCGGGGGGAGTCCCTGGTGACGCCGGCCTCCCGGTGCCCGGCCTGTGGGGCCGGGGTCCGCCCCTGGGACAACCTCCCCGTCGTCTCCTTCATCCTGCTCGGGGGGCGCTGTCGGTCCTGCGGCGCCCGGATCCCCCTCCGCTACCCGCTCACGGAGCTCGCGTCGGCGGGCCTGTTTGTCGCCTCTGCCCTGGCCTTCGCCCAGGCGTACGTGGCCGCCGTCGTGGCCCTCTTCGGCGCCGTCCTCCTCGCCCTGGCCCTCATCGACCTCGAGCACCGGATCCTGCCGAACCGGATCGTCTACCCCTCCCTGGTCGCCTTCGCGGTCCTGGTCGCCGTCGGCGACCTGGCGGGGATGCAGATGAGCGTCCCCGGCGCGGCCGTCGGCTTCCTCGCCTACGGCGGCGCCCTCCTCCTCGTCGCCCTGGTTGCCCGCGGCGGGATGGGCATGGGCGACGTGAAGCTCGCCGCCCTCATCGGGCTCGTGGTCGGCTCCCTGGGCCTGGAGCGGGTGGCGGCCGCGGCTGGCGTGGCGGTCGTCTCCGGAGGGGCGGCGGCCCTGGTGGCTCTCCTCCGGGGAGCCAGCCGCAAGGAGGCGATCCCCTTCGGGCCGTTCCTGGCCGCGGGGGGGCTGGCGGGAGCGCTCGCCGGCGGCCGCCGCGCCGCGGCGTACCTGCGGCTCGTCCTGTAGTCCTGTCGCCGGGTGGGCCGGCGGGCCGGGGCTCAAGGGGCGGCTGGCCGCTGATGCTGATGTGGTTTCTGCTAGGAAGGGCAAATTACATCTTTGGAAGTTTCCTCCTGGTGCCGAAAGGACTTGTTGGAATCTCTTGATTTGAGTTGGGTTGGTTGGT
>CAYVCH010000322.1:1770-2035 GCA_964449755.1 uncultured Actinomycetes bacterium | reverse complement strand
CCGGGAGGCCATCGTCTCCTACCTGGAGGCGAGGACGGCGGCGCGGGTGGCCTGGGGCTGGGCCGCGCTCCCGACCCGTCGCGCAGCCCGCTTCTGGCTGCCTCGGGGCCCCCGTCGCGTGGCGGCCGCTGGCCCTAGCATCTACCAGCCGGTCACCCTGAAGGGCCGGCTCGGCTGGGAGCTGGCCCGGGCCGTGGCCCGGGTCGGGGGCATGCGCGCCCTGCCCCGGGGCCCGGCGCCCCCCCGCGAGGTGCGGGAGCGGTTG
>CAYVCH010000322.1:0-1742 GCA_964449755.1 uncultured Actinomycetes bacterium | reverse complement strand
CTACGCGGTGATGCGGGCCAACCACGACGGCCGGTACGTGGCCCTCTCGTCGGTGAGGCCGGCGCCGTCCGCGCGGTGGCGAAGGTGGCGACCACCCCCGAAGGGTCGGCCGCCCTCCGCCGCGAGGCCGAGGCCCTCCGGGAGCTCGGGCCCGCCCTGCCCCCGCCCCTGCGGGCGCCGGCGGTCTTGGCGGAGGACGAGGGGGTCCTCCTCCTCGACGCGGTCCCCTGGCGGCCGAGGGCGCGCCCGTGGCGCCTCCCCCCGGAGGTGGCGGGCGCCCTGGGGGCCTTCTGGAGGGCCACGGGGTACGTCCACGGCGACGTGGCGCCCTGGAACCTCCTCCGGACGCCGACGGGGTGGGTCCTTTGCGACTGGGAGGCGGCGGGCCCCTCCGAGGTCCCTGGCTGGGACCTCTGGCACTGGGTCTGCCAGGCCCACGCCCTTCTCGGCCGGCCAGGGCGCCGGGCCATCCTCAGGGGCCTTGCGCGTGGCTGGCTGGCCCAGGCGGTTAGCGCCTACGCCCGCGGTGCGGCCCTGAGCCCGGAGGCCGTGGCAGGGGGGCTCGCTGTCTACCTCGAGGGCACCCTCGGCCTCCCCGATCCGGCGTCCCGGGATGGGCAGCGAGGCCTCGCTGCCCGCAGGGCCCTCCTCGCCGAGCTCAGGGGAGGCAGGACGCGGTGAGGGTCCTGGCCTTCGCCTACGCCTGTGAGCCTGGCAAGGGCTCGGAGCCGGGCGCGGGGTGGGGGCTCGCTCGAATGATTGCCCGGGAGGTGGGGGAGTGCTGGGTCCTCACTCGGGCCAACAACCGGGAGGCCATCGAGGCGGCCCTGCGAGAGGTCCCTGAGGCGAGCAGGCTCCAGTTCGTCTACTGCGACCTGCCTGCCTGGGCCCGCTTCTGGAAGCGGGGCCAGCGGGGGGTGCGCCTCTACTACCTCCTCTGGCTGGCGGCGGCCCTGCGGCGGGCCCGGAGGCTCCAGCACCGGGTGGGCTTCGACCTCGTCTGGCACCTCACCCTCGCCAACGCCTGGCTCGGGACCACGGCCTGCCTCGTGGGCCCGACCTTCATCTACGGCCCTGTCGGCGGAGGGGTAGGGACGCCGTGGCGGCTCCTGCCCGCCCTCGGCCTTCGGGGGGCGGCATACGAGCTCCTTCGGGCGGGGGCCCGGCTTGCGGGCCGCTCCCTGAACCCCCTGGCGCGCCTCGCCTGGCGGCGGGCGGCCGTCATCCTCGTCCAGAACCCCGAGACCAGGGCCTGGCTGCCGCGCCGACACAGGGGCAAGGTGCGGGTGTTCCCCAACGCCCTCGCCGCCGACCTGGAGGGCCCCGCGCCCCGGCCTCCCCGCCCCCTGGGCCCGGCGCCCACGGCCCTTTTCGTGGGCCGCCTACTCCCGTGGAAGGGCCTGGCCCTGGCCCTCCGGGCCCTGGCCGGGCTCCCCGGGTGGCGGCTCGTCGTCATCGGGGATGGGCCCGACGCGGGCTGCCTTCGGCGCCTGGCCCGCCGCCTTGGGGTGGCCGAGCGGGTAGAGTTCCGGGGCTGGCGGCCGAGGGACGAGGTGCTCCGGGCGATGCGCGAGGAGGCAGACGTCTTCCTCTTCCCGAGCCTCCACGACGAGGCCGCCTTTGTCGTTGCGGAGGCCCTGGCCTGCGGCCTGCCGGTGATCTGCCTCGACCGCGGCGGACCGCCGGTTGTGGCGACCTCACGCGGCGCGGTGATCGACCGTTCCTCAGACGTCGAGCAGCTC
>CAYVCH010000321.1:0-2072 GCA_964449755.1 uncultured Actinomycetes bacterium | reverse complement strand
CGAGGGCTCCGGCCCGCGTGGTCCCCGCCGGGCGCACGAGCACCGTCGCCAGGGCGGCTGCAGAGAGGAGGATGGCGGCGGAGATCGCGTAGGCCGCCCGGACCCCGAGGTGTCGGCCCACCCAGCCGGCGAGGAGGGCGCCGGTCAGGAAGGCCGCGTTGGTCACGGTCTCCACGGCTGCGAAGGCCCGGCCCCGCAGGGCGTCGGGGGTGCGCTCCTGGAGCAGGGTCTCGTAGCAGACGTTCCCCAGGGCGTTGGCGGCGCCGGCCACGAACCAGGCGAGAAGCACCGGCGGCAGGTCGGCCGCTCGCGAGGCCGTCAGCACCGCCGCCCCCACGACGGCGATGCAGGCGGCCAGGAGGCGCTCGCGGCTCCAGCCCCGCGTGAGGGCAGGAGCCGCCGCCGACCCGAGGAGCATCCCCAGGCCCCAGCTCCCCCCCAGCAGGCCCAGGGCCTCGGGGCCCAGGGACAGGGTCTCCAGGACGAACAGGGACTCCAGGGGGGCCTTGCTCGCGGCCCCGACGAGCACGATGCCGATGACGACGAGAAGCCCCCGCACCCAGGCGGTGCCGAGGACGTACCGGGCGCCCTCCACCAGGTCCCGGCTGACCGCCCCCCGGGCCCGTCCCGTCCGCGGCGCCGGGAGCGCCACCTGGGCGATGAGGGCGGCAGAGACGAGAAAGGAGGTGGCGTTCACGGCGAAGGCCGGCCGCTCCCCCAGGGCCGCGACGAGGACGCCCCCCACCAGGGGCCCGGTGGTCACGGCGAAGTAGAAGGTGCCGGCGACCATCGCGTTGGCCGGCACGATCTGGTCCTCCCGGACCACGCTCGGCACCGAGGCCTGGAGGCTCGGCTGGAACACGGCGCTCGAGATCCCCAGGACCACGGCCACGGCGTAGATGTGGCCGACACCCGGCTCCACGAGCAGGAGCGAGCCGACGGCGAGGCCACGGAGGACGTCGGTTCCGGCCATGAGGCGGGTGCGGGAGTGGCGGTCGGCCAGGGACCCCAGGGCCGGGCCGAGGAGGGCCGCGGGCCCCACCTGGGCGACCAGCAGGAGGGCCAGGGCCTGGGGGTCGTGGGTCCGCCGGGCCAGGGTGGCGGCCACGGCCAGGGTGTAGACCCAGTCCCCCAGGTTCGAGACGGCCTGGGCGGACCACAGGCGCATGAAGGCGCTGTTGTGCAGGAGGGGCGCGACCCTGGAGGTCCCGGCGGAGGGCAGGAGGCGGGAGCCCGCCAGCCGGTGGACGGCGACCCCTGCCCCGAGGGCGATGGCCACGTCCCCCACGCTGAAGACGTTGCTGAAGGGGAAGGGCGCGGGGAGGGCGAAGACGTCGCCGAGGAAGGCGAAGCGGGCCCCGACGACGGTCGCCGAGTTCTCGAACTCCAGGGTGGAGAGGGGCAGGCCAGCAGTGGCCATGGCCGAGGGCGAGGCCGGCATGACACCGCCGTTGGCCGAGATGGCCAGGAGGTTCAGGGCCGCGCCGACCGTGATCAGCCACACCCCGGGGAGTCGGCGGTTGCGGAGGAGGAAGCCGATGCCCACCAGGTAGGAGGCCACGTGGACGGCGGCCCGGAGGGCCGTTGGGGGGCCCGGGAACAGGTCCAGGACCGCCACCTGCATCCCCAGGGCGAGCCCGACCAGCCAGAGGCTTCGCAGGCGCACCTCGGCCAGGGCGAGGAGCCGGCCCCCGGCGAGGGGGACGGTGAGCAGCAGCACCAGCAGCACCGCGACGAGCAGCACGGGCGTCCTCGAGCCTCCGTCGGTCCCCTGGGGGTATCGGCGGCCGGGAGGGAGCCGTTGAGGGACGGACGGGCGCGCCCTGTGGGGCGGATGGGGGAGGCCAGCTGGAGGAGGCCGCGGCCGTCCGGGGGATGCGCTCCATCCCCGGGGGCGCCTGGGGATTCTGGCCGAAGGCCGCTTGTCCCGGGTCCCCCCTCGTGCCGATGCTCCAGGGTGGAGGATCATCGGCCCGAAGGAGGTGAGAGCGGTGATGCGCAAGCTGTACCGGCTCGGTCTCGTCGTCGCGTCCCTCGCGGCGGCCGTCGCGGCCCTCGGGGCGCCCAACAAG
>CAYVCH010000320.1:0-2098 GCA_964449755.1 uncultured Actinomycetes bacterium | reverse complement strand
GAGACCGACTACGGAATGTTCCAGGTCCACGCCTACCCCTTCGACCCCGACCTCTCCACCTTCATCGTCGAGTGCCGGGAGGAGGTCTGGCGCCGCGCGGGGCTGGAGGGGGCCTCCGAGGAGGAGTCCATCGCCTTCTGCCAGGAGCTGTTCGCCCCGGAGCTCGCCGGTCACAAGCTCCTGTCCAACCGGTCCCTGTGGATCAACTTCGTCACGCTCCGGTGCGAGACCTGGCACCACGGCAACGTCGTGCTCCTCGGCGACGCCGTCCACACCGCCCACTTCACCATCGGCTCGGGCACCAAGCTCGCCATGGAGGACGCCATCGCCCTGGCCGGGGCCCTCCAGCGCCACCCCCACGACCTGGAGACGGCTCTCACCCACTACGAGCTGGAGCGCCAGCCGGCCGTGGAGCGCCTCCAGCAGGCGGCCCTGGAGAGCGCCACCTGGTTCGAGAACGTCCCCCGCTACGCGGGCTTCGAGCCCGTCCAGTTCGCCGTGAACCTGCTCACCCGGAGCCGGCGGATCACCCACGGCAAGCTCGCCCAGCGGGACCCGGACCTCGTCCGGCGGGCCGACGCCGCCTTCGCCGCCCGGGCCACAGGGGAGCAGCAGCCCTCGGTGGCGCCGCCCCCCGCCTTCGTGCCCCTCCGCCTCGCCTCCCTTACCCTGCGAAACCGCCTCGTCGTCTCCCCGCCGCCCCTCGACGACGCCCGGGAGGGGGTCCCGGGCCCCGGGTCCCTGGACCGCCTCGCCTCGGCCGCGGCCGGGCCGGGGCTCGTCCTGACCGAGCCCGTGGCCGTCTCCCCCGAAGGCCGGGTGACCCCGGGGAGCCCCGGCCTCCACGCCCCCGAGCACGGGGAGGCCTGGGCCCGGGTGGCGGAGGCCGTCCACGGGGCCGGGGCCCGCCTCGCCCTCCAGCTCGACCACGCCGGCCGGCGGGGGGCGACCCGGTCCCGGGGCCTCGGCACCGACCTGCCCCTCCCCGACCCCTGGCCGCTCCTCGCCCCCTCGCCCCTCCCCTACGGCCCCGGCTCCCCGGTCCCCCGGGCCATGGAGGCCGAGGACCGTCTGCGGGTCCGAGCCGCCTTCGCCGACGCGGCTCGGGCCGCCGCCGACGCCGGAGCGGACCTCCTCGTCGTGAACGCGGCCGGGGGGCACCTCCTCGCGACCTTCCTCTCTCCCCTCTCGAACTGGCGGGAGGACGCCTACGGCGGCTCCCTGGAGAACCGGATGCGGTTCCCCCTCGAGGTGGTGGAGGCCGTCCGGGAGGCCTGGCCCGCGGAGCTCCCCCTGGCGGTGCGGATCCCCGCCACCGACTGGGCCCCCGGCGGGATCCGCCCCGGGGAGGCCGTGGCCCTCGCCCGGGCCCTGGCCGCCCGGGGCTGCGACCTCGTCCACGTGGACGCCGGAGGCGCGACGCCCCGGGCCGACCCCCCGTACCGCCGGGAGTACCTGACGGGCCTCGCCGACCGGGTCCGAAACGAGGCCGGCGTGCCGGTCCTCGTGGGCGGGTACCTCCCCACCCTGGACCTGGCGAACACAATCCTCGCCGCCGGCCAGGCGGACCTCTGCCTGGTCGACCTCTGGGCGGGGTAGGCTACCCCGCGCCGTGCGGCCCCACCCCTTCGCCCTCACGGAGCAGCAGGAGGGCCTCCTCCAGGAGGCCACCCGCCTGGGCCGGGAGGTCCTCGCCCCCCTGGCCGAGGCCGGGCCCCAGGGCAAGGTGAACCGGCCCCTCCTCCGGGCCCTGGCCGAGCACGGCCTGCTTCCCCGCCTGTTCCCGAGGGAGGCCGGCGGCAGCCGGGAGGGGCCCGTCTCCGCCGTGGACCTCTGCCTGCTCCGGGAGGGGCTGGCCCTGGCCTGCCCCGAGGCCGAGACGGCGCTGGCCCTCCAGGGCCTCGGGAGCTACCCGATCCTCCTCCACGGCTCCGTGGAGCTGGTCGCCCGGTACGTGCCGGCCGTGGCCCGGGGGGAGGCGGTGGCCGCCTTCGCCCTCACCGAGCCCGAGGCCGGCTCCGACGCCGCCGCCATCGCCCTCCAGGCCGTCCGGGACGGAGCTGGCTACCGCCTGACGGGCGAGAAGGCCTGGATCTCC
>CAYVCH010000319.1:0-2110 GCA_964449755.1 uncultured Actinomycetes bacterium | reverse complement strand
CCCGGGACCTCTACGAGATCCTGGGGGTCGACCGGGACGCCACCCAGGAGGAGATCAAGCGGGCCTACCGGCGGCTGGCCCGGCAGCTGCACCCCGACGTCAACAAGTCCCCCGACGCCGAGGAGCGGTTCAAGGAGGTCACGGGGGCCTACGAGATCCTCTCCGACCCCGAGAAGCGCCGCCAGTACGACGCCTTCGGCCTTGGCGGGGGCCCGCCCGGCGTCCCCTTCGGGGACATCCAGGACATCTTCGACTTCTTCTTCGGCGGCGGGCCCTTCGTCACCCGCCCCCGGGCTCGCCGCCGGACCCGGACCCGGCGGGGCGAGGACCTGTATGCGACCCTCACCCTCTCCTTCGAGGAGGCGGCCTTCGGGACCAGCCGGGAGGTCGAGGTCGAGAAGCTCGACCTGTGCACCCGGTGCGGGGGGAGCGGCGCCGAGCCGGGCACCGGGCCCCTCCGGTGCCGGACCTGCGGGGGCACGGGGCAGGTCCAGGAGGTCCGCCGGAGCGTCTTCGGGACCGTCATGACCGCCCACACCTGCGGGAGGTGCGAGGGCACCGGCGAGGAGCTGGCGAGCCCCTGCCGCGAGTGCCGGGGCGAGGGGCGGGTGGCCGTGGCGGACCGCGTGCCGGTGGAGGTCCCGGCCGGCGTCTCCGACGGCCTGGAGCTCCGGGTCACCGGCGAGGGGCACGCGGGCCGGGCCGGTGGCCCCCCCGGCGACCTGTACCTGTCGCTGCGGGTCGAGCCGAGCCCCGTCTTCGAGCGGCGGGGCCAAGACCTGTTCGCCGTGCTCGACCTGCCCCTGACCCAGGCCGCCCTGGGGACCGAGGTGGAGGTGCAGACCCTGGACGGCACCGAGCGGGTCCGCATCGAGCCCGGCACCGAGTCCGGGACCGTGATCCGCCTGAAGGGCAGGGGGGTCCCGCAGCTGCGCCGCCGCGGGCGAGGCGACCTGTTCGTCACGGTCCACGTGGAGGTCCCCCGGGATCTGTCGCGGGAGGAGCGCCGGCTCCTGGAGCGCCTGGCCGAGCTGCGCGGCGAGGGCGCCCCCCGGGGCGTGCCCGCCCGGCTCCGGCGCCCCGACGGGGGTGGGGCGCGCTAGAGTCCGGGGCCGTGGAGCGGGGGTGTGTGTTCTGCGGCATCGTGAACCGTGAGGTCACGGCCGAGATCCTCCACGTGTCGGACACGGTGGTGGCCTTCCGGGACGCGAACCCCCAGGCCCCGACCCACATCCTCCTGGTCCCCAGGGAGCACGTGGCGTCCCTCGAGGAGGTGCAGGATCGCCACGGGGGCGTCCTGGCCGACCTGGTCCAGGCCGCCGTCCACCTGGCCCGGGCCGAGGGGATCGACCGCTCGGGCTGGCGGCTGGTGGCGAACGTGGGGCCCGACGCGGGGCAGTCCGTGTACCACCTGCACTTCCACCTGCTCGGGGGTCGGCGGATGGCCTGGCCGCCGGGCTAGGCTGTAGGCCTCCCTCGGGCAGGGTCCCCCGTATAATCCGGGTGCGGGGCGCCATGAGCGCACCCGCGAGGAGGGCTGGGGAGCACCCAGAACACGCTCTTGGCGAGGGCCTCAACCCAAGTGAAGATCCTGGTCCCGGGCCACCAGCCCATGGTGGCCCTGCTGGGCCAGCGCGACGACTTCCTGAAGCGCGTCGAGTCCGCCTTCGCCTCCGAGATCCTGGTCCGGGGCAACGAGATCACCATCACCGGGCCCCCCGACGAGGTCGAGCGGGTGGGGCTGCTGTTCGAGGAGCTGATCTCCCTGCTCGAGCAGGGCCACGTGCTGACCGAGGAGTCGGTGGGCCAGACCATCGAGCTCGTGAAGGGGGAGGGGGCGAGGCCCACCGAGGTGCTGGGCGACGTCCTGCTCACCCGGCGGGGCAAGCCCATCGCCCCCAAGACCGTGGGGCAGAAGCGGTACGTGGACGCCATGCGGCGGGCCACGGTGACCTTCGCCATCGGCCCCGCCGGGACCGGCAAGACCTACCTGGCCGTGGCCACCGCCGTGAAGGCCCTCCAGGAGCGGCAGGTGTCCCGCATCATCCTCACCCGCCCCGCCGTGGAGGCGGGGGAGCGTCTGGGGTTCCTTCCCGGGACCCTCTACGAG
>CAYVCH010000318.1:0-2183 GCA_964449755.1 uncultured Actinomycetes bacterium | reverse complement strand
AGGGGAAGATCACCCAGCAGCTCGCCTACGAGCGCTGCCACGACCCCGAGGAGCTGTCCCGGCTCCTCGGCAACTCGGCCCACGCCACCACGGGGTTCGGGTCGGTGAACGACGGCTGGGCCACCGTGCCCTCCACGACGGGAGGCTCGTATGCCTGACGCCTACCGGTACAAGGTCCGGGACCGTGCCGGCAACCTGCTCACCGGCACGCTCATGGCCGACAGCGAGGGCCTGGTCATCCAGCGGCTCCGGGAGATGGGCTACGTGCCCCTGGAGGTCGGCCGGACGGGGACCGGCCTCCGGATGGAGATCAACCTCCGGCCCGGCTACGTCAAGCCCAGGCACCTGGCCGTCTTCTCGCGCCAGTTCGCCACGATGGTGAACTCGGGCCTCCCGATCCTCCGGGCCCTCTCCATCCTGGCTGACCAGACCGAGAGCAAGGAGCTGTCGAAGATCCTCACCCAGGTGCGGGTCGACGTGGAGCAGGGACTGTCCCTGTCGGCGGCCCTGGCCAAGCACCCGAAGGCCTTCGACGACCTGTACGTCGCCATGATCCGCTCGGGCGAGACCGGCGGTGTCCTCGACGCCGTGCTCCTCCGCCTGGCCGACCAGCTCGAGAAGCAGGTGGAGCTGCGGCGGAAGGTGAAGTCGGCCATGACCTACCCGGCCGTCGTGGTGACCCTCGTCTCCCTCATCCTCTCAGCCATGCTCCTGTTCGTGGTGCCACAGTTCGAGGCCATCTACGCGCAGCTCGGTGGCGAGCTGCCCCTGCCCACCCGGCTGCTGCTCGGCGTCTCCCGCCTCGCGCGAACCTACTGGTACCTCGTGCTGGGCGGCGGTCTGCTCGGCGGGTTCCTCTTCCGTCGGTACAAGCGCACGGAGCAGGGCCGGGATCAGGTGGATCGGCTGAAGCTGCGGATCCCCATCTTCGGGCCGCTGTTCCACAAGAGCGCCCTCGCCCGGTTCTCGAGCACCCTCGGCATGCTCCTTCGCTCCGGGGTGCCGATCCTGCAGGCCCTGGACATCGTGGGGGACACCGTGAACAGCCGGCCCATCGCCAGGGCCGTGGCCGACGTCCAGGGAAGCGTCCGGGAGGGCGAGTCCATCGCCCGGCCCCTCGGCCAGCACCGGGTCTTCCCCCCCATGGTGGTGCAGATGCTGGCGGTGGGGGAGGAGACGGGGGCCGTGGACGCCATGCTCGAGAAGGTGGCCACCTTCTACGAGAGCGAGGTGGAGGCGGCGGTGGAGGCCCTGACCTCCCTCATCGAGCCCCTCCTCATCGCCGTCATCGGCGGGGCCGTGGGGGCGGCGGTCATCGCCCTGTACATGCCCATGTTCAACATCGTCAAGCTCATCCAGTAGGGCGAAGCGTGTGCTCGCCGGGGCGGAGGGCGAGCGGCGGGCCCGGGAAGTTCCTCACCAGGGACTCCGCGACCACGGCCGGGGGCGCCCGGTGCGGGGGCGGCGGGCGGGTGAGCACGGCATAGGTCTCGATGGCCACGTGGCCCATGAGCCGAAGGCGGCGGCGAGGGCCTGCCGGGCGGCGGCGTGCCGTCCGTGCCAGGGGGCGAAGGCCGCCACCAGCACGCTCGTGTCGGCGGTCCTCACCGCCTGACCCGCTCGAGGACTTCCCTCACGTCCTCCGCCGTAGGGGGCATGGACGCCCGCCTCGGCGACCAGGAGCCCTGCCGCTCCACCAGGCGGACCGGCAGCGAGAGGGGCCTCGAGCTCCTGCCCGGGTCGAGCTCGCCCGTCCTCCGGACGCGCTCGATGACAGCGAGGCAGGTCGCCTTACTTCGAGACGGGCATGGTCTCCACGACCGTCAGCGTGCCATGGTCACCTGACCATGGTCATATACCCCAGCCGGGCACCCTCGGCTGGCCGCGCTCACCCGGGTGGGCGCGATCGTCGTGCCGCGACCTCGGTCACGCCGGGCCAGCGCGGATCCGTTCCGCGACCGGGCCCGCCCGGCCCGGGAGGCTCGGGCCCGGGTGGTAGGGGGTCCCGTCCGGCCGGTACCAGCGGAGGACGCCGCCTCCCGCCCGCTCGGCCCCCCAGCCGAACTCGTGCACGAGCTTGTGGTGGAAGGCGCACTGGAGCGTGGTGTTCGCGAGCGTGGTCGGCCCGCCCGCGCTCCACGGCCGGAGGTGGTGGACCACGGTGAAGGCCCGGGACCCGCAGC
>CAYVCH010000317.1:0-2185 GCA_964449755.1 uncultured Actinomycetes bacterium | reverse complement strand
CACCCACGTCGCCGCACGGTCCCCAATCATGCGATGATGCCCGGGGATCGTCACGGGTGAAGGCGCGAATGCCGGCGTCCAGGGACGTGCGCGGTGGGGGGCCGACGCCCGCCGGCCCCGAGGACCGGGACCACCTGCGCGCCCTGGCCCGGGAACGCCGGAGGCGGGCGGCGTCCCTCGTGACCGCCCTGGCCCTCTTAGTCCTGCTCCTCGTCTTCGCCGTCCGCAACTCCGGGCCGGTCTCCATCGACTTCGTCTTCTTCACCCGGACGCCCCGCTTGATCTGGGTGATGCTCGCCTCCGCCGTCGCGGGTGGCGTGGTCGGCTTCCTGGTGGGGCGGCCGGGCCGCCGGTTTCGCTTCCACCGCACCCCTCGCCACGGCCCTGGGAAGGCCGGGGGCGCACCGGCCGCGGGCGGGCCGCCCGGTCAGGGGTCCCGGGGCTAGGCCTCCCCCTCGACCTGCCGCTTCTGCGCCAGGGTCCCGTGGCGGATGACGAGGTGGGCGCCCCCCAGCAGCTGCAGGCTCCGGGCGGCGAACCCGCCCAGCGGGCCGTGGAACCGGTAGGTCACCTCGTGGCCGAGGAGGCTGCGCCGGTCGGCCAGGGGCCGCACGGTGGTCTCCACGGTGCCCTCGAGCACGCCGGAGAGGGACAGGACCGCCCGACCCGGCGGCTCCCAAGCGAGGACGCGGGCGCGGACGCGGGCGTGGACCCCCATGAACCGCACGACCGTCGTGTACTCGGCGCCCCGCCGGAGGCCCTCGGCGGGGAGCCCCTCGACCCCCTCGACGTGCCGGTCCCAATGGGGGAGGTTCCGGGGGTCCGACACGACGGCCCACACGGCCTCCGGCGGAGCGTCCACCTCGACCGCGTAGCGGACCACCGTGCTCACGGCCCCACGGTCCCCGCCGCCCAGCCCCGCCACCACACGAGGCGCTCGGGGGCCACCCGGAGCAGCGCGGCCTCGGCGGCCTCGGCCCCGGCGAGACCCACCCTGGTCGCCGCCGAGCGGCTCCCCGAGGAGAGTCGGCGCAGCACGAAGACCCCGGCCGGCCCCTGGGCCATGACCCCAACCATCTTCCGCGCCCGCCACCAGGACGTCCGGTCCATGACCAGCGCCGCCCGCAGGTCCCCGGGACACGCCGCCAGCGACAGGACGGGCTCCGGCAGCGCCGCGTACAGGGCGTGGCCGTCGTCGGCCCAGGCGACCGGCAGGACGACCGTGCCGGCCTCCCCCTCGAGGGCGAGCGCCCCCTCACCCCGGCGGCCGATCCGCCGGCGCACGTCCCCGGGGATGCGCCGGAGCGGGTCGGGGGACCGGCCCGGGGCCCGGAAGGCCGCCCGGGAGCCGGCGCCCCGCGGCCACCGCCCCCACAGCTCCACCACCGTCCCGTCCTCGAGCAGCGCCGCCCGCGAGGGCTCCACGCCCACGAACACCCTGCCCGGCGGCGTCCAGGCGAGGGGGACGGACCGCGCGTCCACGGCATAGCCGGCGAAGAACCGTGCGTTCTTCCGGGCAAAGCGCAGGGCCGCCACGGACAGGGCCGGCGCGTCGAGGGCCGAGGGCAGCCAGGTGTCAGGGTCGAGGAGGTCGTGGGTCCGGGCCCGCCCCACCAGGACCACCGCCCTCGTCCCCGCCCGCACCAGTCCGGAGACCGTGGGGTCCCGCGCCCAGGCCCGCGCCTTCACGGACCGCCGCGCCGTCGTCAGCCACAGCCGGCCCCCCGAGGTCGCGAACACGAGGGGCGTGACGTGGGGCCCCTGGGGCGTGTTGGCCGACGCGTAGCACAGGGTCCCCTCCTCGAGCACGGCTGCCACCTCCGGAGGGAGCCTCACCCTGGCCCCTCCCCGGCGGGGGCTCCCGTCGGGGGCCGCGCGATCATGAGTCCCGTCCACACCGCGTGACAGGCCAGGCTGGCTGCCACCCCCTGCGACCAGCCCGCCAGGGCCACCCAGGCCGCCCCGCCCACCACGGCAGCCGCCACCACCGGCAGGCTCCCGCTGGCCGCGTTCACGACGGCGTAGGCTGCCCACGCCAGGGCCGCACCGCCGACCCTGCCGGCCGCCTCCATCAGGCGGGGCTGCACCAGCCCCCGCCAGAACAGCTCCTCCCCGACCACCATGACCCCCACGGCGAGCAGCAGGGACGCCGAGGGGTCGCGCTCGCTGGGCTTGAGGACGAAGG
>CAYVCH010000316.1:0-2196 GCA_964449755.1 uncultured Actinomycetes bacterium | reverse complement strand
GCCCTGGGAGCGGTGCTGGGGGTCGCCGGGCTCCTGCAGCTCGCGGCGAGGGGGTCCCGGGGCCGCCGCCGGAGCCTCGGCCTCCTCGCCCTGGACGTCGTGGCCGCCCTGGTGCTGGCGGGTCTTGCCACCCTGGAGCCCAGGCCCGCCCTGGCGGCGGCCCCGGGGGTCCTGCTGCTGTCCTTGGGAGGGTCCCCGACCGTGCTCTACCTGGCGGCCGCGGCCTACGCGCTGTCGGCCAGCCTCAACCTGCGGATGCCGGAGCCGAAGGTGCGGGAGGGTCCCGGCCACGTCGGCCCCCTGGGCCGGGTACCGGCCCTGACGGCGCCCGCCATCGGGGCCGTGGGACTCCGCGCCTCCGCCGGGTTCCTGCTGTTCCTCCTGGCCTTCGCCCTTCGCCGGGGCGGCCACCCGATGTGGTGGTTCGGCCTCCTGGGCGCGGCCGCCACGGCCGGCGGCCTCGCCGCCGACCTGGCCGCGCCCCGGCTGCCGACGACCCTGCGGGAGGAGGGGGTGGTCACGGGGTGCGTGGCGGGGGCCGCCCTGGCGGCCTTCATCGCCTTCCAGGCCTTCGCCCTGCCCGTGCTCGCCCTCTTTGCGGCCGTGGTCGGGGCGGCCACCGAGCTGGGGCGCCTGGCCTTCCAGGCCCTCATGCAGCAGCTGGCCCCCCGCGGGGCGCTGGGGCGGGTCTTCGTCCGCTACGAGGCCTCCTTCCAGCTCGCGTGGGTGGCCGGCGCCTTCCTCCCCGCCCTGCTGCCCGTCGCCTTCCGCGAGGGCATCCTGCTGTTGGCCGGCTTCTACGTGGTCATCGCCGGCGCGTACGTCGCCCACCCCTTCGTGGAGCGGCGCCTCGGCCGGCGCGCCCCCCGGGGCGCCGAGGAGGGGGGCGAGCCGCCCCGGCCGTAGGGGTCGGCGTCAGGGCCGGGCCGGTCGGAAGATCCGCGTGGCCGGGTGGAAGGCCGCCCAGGCGAACCAGAGGCTGTCGAAGGCCGGCGCGGGCCGGAGCTGACGGCCGGCCAGGGGACCCGCCGTCGCTCGGCCGGTGAGCCCCCACCGGCTGCCGGTCTCCCGGTCCACGAAGCCGGCTCCCCGGGATCGGAAGGTGAGGGTGCGCCCTCCCGCCACGCGCAGGAACGCCGCGGCGGCCCCGACGTCACGACCCTCCCCGACGTCGGCCGTGTCGAGGACCGAGCGGGTGCCGGCCTTCCACAGCACGACCACCGGCCGGCCACCGACCCGGACGTTCACCGCGATGGACCCCTCCCGGGCCGCCCGGCGCAGGGTGCGGTAGGGGAAGGCCACCGCGTCCCCGGCCACCCGGACACCCAGGACCCGGGCGAGGGCGTGGAGCCGGCGGTCGTCGGGCCCGTTGTAGAGGAACGGGTAGGCGGAGCGGTCGTAGCCCCAGTAGGGGCTCGTGCCGTAGGGGCGGGCGAACCCGGTGCGCGACGAGAGCACCAGGCCCTCCCGGTTGGCCGAGCGCCAGTCGGCCCAGGCGAGGATCTGGGCAGGCACGAGGTCGAGGCGGGTCCCGGCGAGCGGCCCGACCACGGCCTGCCCCATGAGCTGGGGCCAGAGGGATCCCGTCTGGCGGTCGTACATGACGAGGTTGGACCGGTAGAGCCGCCCCGAGGTCCCGAAGTCGAGCACCTCACCGCCGACCTCGGGCCGCTCCCAGGCGATGCCCGTGTTGCAGAGGGGACAGTAGGTGACGACGACGGGGACGCCCCCGACGACGTCGTTCACGACCTCGTGCCACAGGAGCACGCGGAGGGGGTAGGCCCTGGCCTCGCCGTTCACGGTGACCGCCAGGACCGGCTCCTCGGGGGAGAGGGACCGGGCTCGGGAGGCCGGGACGAACCGGGGCCGGTCGATGGCGGGGATGGCGTCGCGTGGCACGCCGCCGGAGTAGATCTCCGCCGGGTCGACGAGGGGGGACGGCGCCGGGGCAGGACCGGGCCGCGCCGCGGGGCCGGGCTGCGGCCAGGGGGCCGGCTGGCCGGGGCCGCCGAGGCCTCCCAGGGCGCGGGCGGCCAGGACGATGGCGACGCCCAGCGCGGCGAACCCCCCCCGCCGTGCGAGGCTGGAGGCCGCTGCCATCATCCGGGCCAACGCCCGGGGCAGGGTGGGGATTCCCGGGGCGCTACGTGCCCGGCCCCTCGACGGCCCGGCGGATGGCCTCCAGGGCCGAGGGGT
>CAYVCH010000315.1:396-2231 GCA_964449755.1 uncultured Actinomycetes bacterium | reverse complement strand
GGCCCGCCGGCGAGGTGCCCACCGGCCCCCCGGAGAGAAGGGACCTTCGGCCTAGGGCGAAGGGCCGACGCTGAGGTTGCGGTGGGGGAGGGCCGGTGCCTAAGCTGATGGGGCCCGAGAGCCACAGGAGGAGCCATGCGGCGCGCCCTGGGAGTCCTGCTCGTGTCCCTCGCCCTGGTAGCCGGCCTGACGCTTCCGGCCAGCAGCCGCGACCGGCCGTTCAACACCTCCCGCCTCATCGCCATGAAGCTGCTGCCCGACCCGCGGCAGTTCGACCTGCCGGGGCTCTCGGGCGGGCAGTTCAGCAAGAGCCAGATCCAGCGGTTCCGGTGTGACGGGGATGGCACTCCGGACGGCGTCGACCCGACGCTCGGTGCGGTGGACATCAGCTGCAACGACCCCGTCTTCGGGCAGGACTTCGCCCCGGACAACGAGATCGCCATCGCCGCCGACCCCCTGAACCCGAACCACCTGCTGGCGGGGTCCAACGACTACTACTACCGGTTCAACAACGCCACCGGCGCCCGCCAGGCCATCGTGCCCACCGGGTTCTTCGTCTCCTTCGACGGTGGCTCCAACTGGACCGACGGCCAGGTCCCCATGGGGAGCGGGAACGGCAACGGCGACCCGGCCCCGGCCTTCGACGCCAAGTTCAGCGGGCCCTGCCCGGAGGGGGGCCCCTGCAGCATGGCCCTCATGGCCCAGCTCAGCAACGTCGGCGGCCAGGGCGGGTTCGTGGTCTCCCAGGGCAACGTCTCGGTGAGCCGCTCCCTGGACGGCGGCCTCACCTGGCAGAAGCCGGTGGTCGTGTTCAAGGGCCAGGGCGGCGGGATCGGCCCCGCCGCCAACGCCGTGTTCTGGGACAAGGAGTACATCGCGGTCGACAACAACGGTCCGGACGATGGTGTCCCTGGGGTATCCCCCTACTTCGGGCGGATCTACGTGACGGCCACGAGGTTCCTGAACGACCTGTTCGGCAGCTACGCCGAGTCCCCCATCTACATCTCCTGGTCCGACGACGGGGGCCTCACGTGGTCGGCGCCGAAGGAGATCTCGGGGTCGCACGGAAGCTGCACGTTCCAGACCACCGGGCCCGCGGAGGAGTGCGACGAGGACCAGTTCAGCTACCCGGCGGTGGCCCCCGACGGCACGGTCTACGTCCACTTCCACAACTACCAGAACGGCCCCAACGACCCGACGTGCGAGGAGGCGGGCGGCGCCTGGGAGGTGGGCTGTGACTTCGACGCCCAGATCATGGTCGTGAAGTCGACCGACGGCGGCGAGACCTGGTCGGACCCGGTCCCGGTCGTGCAGCTCGAGGACGGGCTGTCGGACATGCCCTACTCGGTCATCCGCCGCCAGACCATCTGGGGCCACCAGATCCGCTGGAACGCCGCGGGCACCATCGCCGTGGACCCGAGGGACTCGGAGCACGTGGCCATCGTCTTCGCCGACCGCGGCACGGCGAATCCCGACGCGGCGACCCTCTGCTTCCTCCCGGTGTTCACCGCGGACTTCGCGACCCTGGCCCCCGACTACGACCCCTGCCACGCGGGCCCCGGCTCGGACACCGACGTGTTCGTCGTGGAGTCCACGGACGGCGGGGCGACCTGGTCCGAGCGGACGCAGGTCGGGAGCGACGCCGGCGAGCACGAGTGGTTCCCCTGGGCCGGGTTCCTCTCCGACGGGACGCTGGTGGTGGCCTGGGACAAGGACACCGCCCCGCCGGGCGAGCTCGCCGAGGGCGAGGTCGCGACCGACAACGACACGTTCGTGCACGTCCTCTGGGATGGCTCGAGCGTCGTGCCGCTCGGACCCGAGGAGTCGGTGGACGT
>CAYVCH010000315.1:0-386 GCA_964449755.1 uncultured Actinomycetes bacterium | reverse complement strand
CCCACTGGGCGGGGCAGTACGTGCCCCGCCCCCGGTGGCCCGCGGTCTGCGGGCCCGTGGGCTACACCGACGACGGCATCGCCCCCGCCGAGGGCAAGGACTGCAACGTCTTCCACGGCGACTACACCGGCCTGGCCGTCGGGCCGGACGACACGGTCCACGTCGTCTGGACCGGCCTGAACCGGCCCGCCACCTCGCCGCAGCTCGACTTCTACACCGCCGACCTGCACGACGGGTTCGCGCAGGACGCCATGTACGCTCAGGTGGCCGTCGGCTAGAAGCGCCGAGGGCCCGCTATCCCTGCCCCCGGCGGAGGGCGCGGCCGGCCCGCTCCACCAGCCCCCGGCCGTCCCAGGCCACCCGGCCGTTCACCACGACCAGGTCCA
>CAYVCH010000314.1:0-2246 GCA_964449755.1 uncultured Actinomycetes bacterium | reverse complement strand
GTCCAGGCCCATGGCCCGGGCCGCCGTGATGGTCACGCCGGAGCGGGACACGCCGGGCTGCAGGGCCAGGGCCTGGGCGATGCCGAGGAGGAGCCCCCGGCCCACCGTGAGGTCGTGGAGGCCGCGGTCGCAGCGGGCGCGGCCGTCCACCACGAGGAGGAGCAGCCCGAAGGCGGCCAGGGCGGTCGCGATGAGCCAGGGGGCGCCGAGGCGGCGGACGATGACGTCCTCGAAGAGGGCTCCGACGACGGCGCCGGGGGCCGTCCCCACGGCCAGGGCCCAGGCCAGCCGCTCGTCGGGGTCCTGGATGGCCCTGGCCCGGAGGGACCGGGCCAGGGCCGCCGCGTACCGGGCCACGTCGGCCCGGAAGTAGGCGAGGGCCCCGAGGAGGGTCCCGAGGTGCAGGGCGACGTCGAAGGTCTTGTTGAGCTCGGGGTCGGCCAGGATGGGCCAGCCGAGCACCCACGGGACCAGGATCAGGTGCCCCGAGCTGGAGACGGGGGCGAACTCCGTCAGCCCCTGCGTCACGCCCAGGACGATGGCCTGCAGCACGCTCACCCGCGACCCTCCCTGCCCGGCCCAGCCGGGCCATGCTACCGGGCGCCCTGGCGTCGCGGGGTCGGGGCGGGGGAGGACCTTCGGCGGGGGGCGCCGCGGGCGGGGGGGTGCACGCGCTCCGCGCCGGGGGACCCGGAAGGCGTGCGCACGGCCGATGGACAGGAGGGCCGGTATCGACGATATCTCGACGTGGAAACCCTGGGCTCGGCCGGGGCGTGACGGTCGGCTGGCGGGAGGGAGGATGCGCAAGATCCGCGTGATGGTCGCCGAGGACGAGTGGGCCGTCCGGGAGGCCATCGTCGGCCTGATCGCCGAGAGCCCCCGCATCCAGGTCGTCGCCGCGGCCCGCGACGCCGCCGAGGCCGTGGAGGTGGCCGCCAGCTCCCTCCCCGACGTGGCCCTGGTCGACGTGCACATGCCGGGTGGGGGCGGGCCCCGAGCGGCCAGGGAGATCCGCCGGCTGTGTCCCACCACCCGGGTCATCGCCCTCTCCGCCCACCGGGACCGGGGGAGCGTGCTGGAGATGCTCCGGGCGGGGGCCGTGAGCTACGTGCTCAAGGACGCTCCCCCCGAGGAGCTGGTCGGGGCCATCCTCGCCTCCGTCGACGGGGAGGGACCGCCGGTGCCCTTCGCCGGCCACGCCATCCGGGACGTGGACGCCCGGGTGGCTCCCGAGGAGGTGGGAGCCCGGCTCGAGCGCATCGGCCGGGTCCTGGAGGAGGGCAGCCTGTCGGTGGTGTTCCAGCCCGTCGTCCACCTGGCCACCGGCGAGGTGGTGGGGTTCGAGGCCCTGGCCCGGTTCCCCAGCAGCTCCGGTCCGTCTCCCGAGACCTGGTTCGCGGAGGCGGCGACGGTGGGGATGCTCGTGGAGCTGGAGCTCGCGTCGACCAGGACGGCCCTGGCCAAGCTCGACCGGTTCCCGCCCGGGGCCGCGCTGTTCGTGAACGTCTCGCCCGTGGCGGTCACCGCCGACGGCCTTCAGGACCTCCTGCTGGAGCAGGCGTCGGACCGCCTGGTGATCGAGGTCACCGAGCAGGCCCCCGTCCACGACTACGGGAGCCTGCGGGCGGGCCTGGCCCGTCTCCGAGAGGCCGGCATCCGGCTCGCCGTCGACGACGCCGGCGCGGGGTTCGCGAGCTGGAGCCACGTGCTCGAGCTGTCGCCCGACTTCATCAAGGTCGACCGCCGCCTCATCGACGGCATCGACGAGGACGAGGCCCGCCGGGCCCTGGTGGCCGGCCTCGGCCCCATGGCCGCCAGCCTGGGGGCTACGGTGATCGCCGAGGGGATCGAGACCAGGGGCCAGCTGGAGGCCCTCCGCCGCCTCCGCGTTCCCCTGGGACAGGGCTTCGCGCTGGGGCGGCCCAGGGCCCGGCCCGTCGGCTCCCGCGTGAGCCTCGCCCACCTGGCCTCCGCCTGAGGTCCGGCGGCCGGGGGGCCGCCGCCGTTCCCCCGGGGACCCCGCCTCAGGGCTCGCCCTCGACGGTCACCGCCAGGGTCGCGAAGGCCGCCGCGTAGGCCAGGGCCTCGGCGGTCTCGGGGCTCGCGAGGACCACGAGGGCTCCGGTGGCGGGGGCGGCGGCCGCCGCCAGGAGGGACGTGCCGGCGGACCCCTCGGCCACCAGGAGGACCTCCGGGCCGGTGGCCACCGTCTCGGTGTGGGGGCGGGGGCCGCCGAAGGTGGCCAG
>CAYVCH010000313.1:0-2267 GCA_964449755.1 uncultured Actinomycetes bacterium | reverse complement strand
GGAGTGGGCCCGGGGGGTGGCCCCGGTGCCCGTCCGGCGGGGGGCGGGGCACGGCCCACCGGGACCGGAGGAGGTGCTGGTCGGCGGGCCCGAGGCCGTGCGGGACTTCGGCCCCCAGGACCTGGACCTGGTGGGGATCCTCGACGCCGACCTGGCCCGCCGCCGTCCCGGCCTCGCCGCCCTGGAGCGGGCCCTGGCCACCTGGATGGAGGCGGCGGCCTGGGCCTATCCCGGAGGCCGGGTGATCGTGCAGACGGCCCACCCCCGCGACCCAGCCGTCCAGTCCCTGGTGGCCGGCAGCCCCGACCGCTTCCACCGCGCCGAGGTCGCCCGCCGGTCCGCCGCGGGCTTCCCCCCGGGCTTCCCGGTGTTCCGGGTCGTGGGGCGGGGGCCCGTCGCCCAGGCCCTGCGCGACCTGGCCCCGGTGACGCTGCTCTCCACCGAGAGGGGGGACCGGACGGTATGCTTGCTCGCGCTCGACCCCGCCCGGGTGCCGGCCTTCGGCCGGGCCGCGCGGGAGCTGGCCGGGGCCGACGTGGTGGAGCGGGTCGAGGCCGAACCCCACCTCTAGCGCGAGGGCGAAGGAGCGACCGTTGGCCATCCTGCCCATCCGGATCCTGGGAGACCCCGTGCTCCGCGAGCGGGCCCGCCCCGTGGAGCGGTTCGACCGGGCCCTCCGGCGGCTGGTCGAGGACATGTTCGAGACCATGTACGACGCCCCCGGCGTCGGGCTGGCCGCCCCCCAGGTGGGCGTGTCCCTGCGGTTCTTCGTCTACGACGACGGCAAGACCACCGGCCGCCGGTTCCTGGCCAATCCGGAGATCGTCGAGGCCGAGGGGGAAGAGGTCCAGGACGAGGGCTGCCTGTCGATTCCGGGGCCCTTCCACCCGACGGCCCGAGCTCGCCGGGTGGTGGCCCGCGGCCAGGACCTGGCGGGCCGGCCTGTGGAGGTGGAGGGGGAGGGGCTGGTGGCCCGGATCCTCCAGCACGAGACCGACCACGTGGACGGCATCCTCTACATCGACCGGCTGCCCGAAGAGGGACGCAAGGAGGTGATCCGCCAGCTCCGGGAGCGGGAGCTGTCCGGCGCGGACCCCCTCCGCCGGGAGGGCTGACGGGGGCGTGGCCCCGCTGCGGGTGGCCTTCCTCGGCAACGACCGCTGGTCGGTGCCGTCCCTGGAGGCCCTGGCCCGCTCCAGCCACCCGGTGGTCCTGGTGGTGACCCGGCCGCCTGGAGCGGGGCGGCGGGGTGGAGGGCCGGTGCCGACGCCGGTGGCCGAGGCCGCCGGGAGGCTCGGCCTGCCGCTGCTGGAGACGGGCACGGTGGGCTCGGGGGCGGGGCTGGAGGCCCTCCGGGGCGCGGGGCCCGACGTCCTGGCCGTGGTCGCCTACGGGGAGCTCCTGCCGCCGGCCGTCCTCCAGCTGGCGCCCCGGGGGGCCGTGAACGTGCACTTCTCCCTCCTGCCTGCGTTCCGGGGGGCGGCGCCCGTCCACCACGCGCTCCTGCAGGGCCTGGGGGAGACGGGGGTCACCACCATGCTCATGGACGAGGGTCTCGACACCGGCCCCCTCCTGCTCCAGCGGCGGGAACCGATCCGCCAGGACGACGACGCCGGCTCCCTGGGGGCCCGGTTGGCGGAGGTCGGCGCAGGCCTCCTGGTCGAGACCCTGGACCGCCTGGCCGCCGGCCAGCTCGTGCCCCGGCCCCAGGACCACGCCCGGGCGAGCCCGGCGCCGAGGCTGCGGCCCGAGGACCGGTGGATCGACTGGGCGCGGCCGGCCGAGGAGGTGGTTCGCGTGGTCCGGGCCCTGGCACCGGAGCCGGGTGCCGCCACGCGGTTCCGGGGGCAGGTGCTGAAGGTCCTTCGGGCCCGGGTCGAGCCGGCGGCCGGGGTCGCCGCGCCCCTCCTCGCCCCGGGGGCCATGGGGCCCCACCGGGAGGGCCTGCTGGTCGGCGCCGGGGCGGCCTCGCTGGTCCGGCTCCTGGAGGTGGCGCCGGCGGGGCGGCGGCGGATGTCGGGGGCCGAGTTCGTCCGGGGCTACCGCCCCGAGCCGGGCGAGCGGCTGGGATGACCTCGGCCCGAGGGGTGGCGCTGGAGGCGATCCGCCGCGTCGTCGACGAGGGCGCCTACTCGAACCTGGTCGTCCCGGCCCTCCTCGCGCGGTCCGGCCTCCCCGAGCGCGAGCGCCACCTGGCCGTGGAGCTGGCCTACGGCACCCTCCGGCGGCTGCTGCCCCTGGACCGGGCCATCGAGGGGGCCGCCGGC
>CAYVCH010000312.1:0-2268 GCA_964449755.1 uncultured Actinomycetes bacterium | reverse complement strand
GCTCGGGCAAGGGCAACCCCGAGGGCTGGGTGGCCGTCGTGAAGCCCGGTCGGGTGATGTTCGAGCTGGCCGGCGTGGCCGAGCCGGTGGCCCGGGAGGCCATGCGGCGGGCCTCCCACAAGCTGCCCGTGAAGGCGAAGTTCATCACCCGGGCAGGAGGGAGCGAGTAGGTGGCGCGCAGGGGAGCGGAGCTTCGCCAGCTGTCCGACGCCGAGCTCCGGGAGCGGTTGGACGGCGCCAAGGAGGAGCTGTTCAACCTGCGCTTCCAGCTCGCCACCGGACAGCTCGACAACCCCATGCGCCTGAAGCAGGTGCGCCGCGACGTGGCCCGCATCCTCACGGTGCTGCGGGAGCGCGAGCTGGCGGTGCCGGAGGCGACCGCGGGGGAGACGGAGGAGGCGTCGTGAGCGAGGAGCGGGCGTCGGGCGCGGCCAGGCGGGGCCGGCGGAAGGTCCGGACCGGCGTGGTCGTCTCCGACCGGATGGACAAGACGGTGGTGGTGGAGGTGGAGCGGACCTTCCCCCACCCCCTCTACCGGAAGACCGTGCGGCGCTCGGCCAAGCTCTACGCCCACGACGAGGGCAACGAGGCGCGGGTGGGGGACACCGTCCGGGTGATGGAGACCCGCCCCCTGTCCAGGCTGAAGCGCTGGCGGGTGGTGGAGATCCTCGAGCGAGCGAAGTAGGAGCCCGTGATCCAGCAGGAGAGCAGGGTCAAGGTGGCGGACAACACCGGGGCCAAGGAGGTCCTGGTCATCCGCGTCCTGGGCGGCTCCCACCGCCGGTACGCGGGCGTGGGCGACGTCATCGTGGGCTCGGTGAAGGACGCGCTGCCCGGTGGCGCCGTGAAGAAGGGCGACGTGGTGAAGGCCGTGGTGGTCCGTACGGCCAAGGAGCGGCGCCGTCCCGACGGGTCCTACATCAAGTTCGACGACAACGCGGTGGTGCTGCTCACGCCCGATGCCCGCAACCCGCGGGGGACGCGGATCTTCGGCCCGGTGGCCCGGGAGCTCCGGGAGAAGAAGTTCATGAAGATCATCTCGCTGGCGCCGGAGGTGCTCTGATGCCGGGCGTGGGGATCAAGAAGAACGACACCGTGATGGTGATCGCCGGCAAGGACCGGGGCCGTACCGGCAGGGTGGTGCAGGTCCTGCCCCGCGAGGGCCGGGTCATGGTGGAGGGGGTCGCCAGGGCCAAGCGGCACCTTCGGATGCGGGGGCGCCGGTCCGCGAGCGGGCAGCAGCTCCAGCAGGGGGGCATCATCGACAAGGACCTGTTCATCGACATCTCCAACGTGCAGCTCGTCTGTTCCAGCTGTGACCGGCCGACCCGGGTGGGCCACCGCGTCGAGGACGGCAGGAAGGTCCGGGTCTGCCGGAAGTGCGGGGCGACCCTGTGAGCGAGCGGTACGTTCCCCGGCTCAAGGCCCGGTACCGGCGGGAGGTGGTCCCGCGGCTGGTGCGGGAACGGGGGTACCGCAACGTCATGGAGGTGCCGCGCCTGGAGAAGGTCGTGGTGAACATGGGCGTGGGCGACGCCGTTCGGGACGGCCGGATGCTCGAGGCGGCGGTCCAGGACCTCGCCGTGGTGACGGGGCAACGACCCATCGTCACGAGGGCGAAGCGCTCCATCGCCGGGTTCAAGGTCCGCAAGGGGATGGCCATCGGGGCCAAGGTGACCCTTAGGGGCGATCGGATGTGGGAGTTCGTGGACCGGCTGCTGTCCGTGGCCATCCCCCGGATCCGGGACTTCCGGGGCCTCCCCCGGGAGGCCTTCGACGGCCACGGCAACTACACGCTCGGCATCACCGAGCAGCTGATCTTCCCCGAGGTCGACTACGACAAGGTGGTGAGGGTCCGGGGCATGGACATCACGGTGGTGACCACGGCCCGCGACGATGACGAGGGACGGGCGCTGCTGGCGGCCCTGGGCTTCCCCTTCGCGGGCCTGCCGGTGGTGACGGCGAGCTAGCGGGAGGGCCGAGGAGGCGGGATGGCGAAGAAGGCGCTCGTCGAGAAGCAGCGGCGACGGCAGAAGTTCGCGGTCCGCGAGTACACGCGGTGTCGGCGGTGCGGCCGGCCGCGGGCGGTGTTCCGCAAGTTCATGCTGTGCCGGATCTGCTTCCGCGAGCTGGCCCACGTCGGGGAGCTGCCGGGGGTGACGAAGGCGTCATGGTGAGGACCAGGGTGAAGACCAACGTCACCGACCCCATCGCGGACCTGCTCACGCGGATCCGCAACGCCAACTTGGCCTACCGGGAGGAGCTGCT
>CAYVCH010000311.1:0-2275 GCA_964449755.1 uncultured Actinomycetes bacterium | reverse complement strand
GTCGCTCCGGCGGTACTTCCTCGGCGTGACGATCGTCGCCGCCTTCAACGCGGTCGTGGTCGGGCTCGCCGCGTACCTGCTCGACGTGCCGCTCGCCGGGACGATCGCCGTGGTCGTCTTCGTGACGGCGTACATCCCGTTCATCGGCGCGTTCGTCTCGGGCGCGTTCGCCGTGCTGCTCACGCTCTCGTCGCAGGGGACGACGGCGGCGGCGATCACGGAGCGCCCGCAGCTTGGGGTGGGTCCGGCGGGGCGCCGGGGGCGGACGGCGCGGCGGCGCCGCGGGACGTCGGCCCGGGTTGACGGGCTTCCCGGCGGGGTGCGATAGTGATGCGGAGGCGGGCCGCCGGCCCGCCCGGATCGTCGAAGGGGGTCGTCATCGCGGACATCGAGGTCGGGGCGGTGGTGGAGGGCACTGTGCACCGGATCACCCCGTACGGGGCATTCCTCCAGCTCCAGGGCGGGAAGGTGGGGCTGGTCCACATCTCCGAGATCGACCGGAACTACGTCCGCGACGTGCGGGAACACCTGCGCGAGGGGGATGTGGTGCGGGCCAAGGTGACGGCCATCAAGGAGGACGGCAAGATCGACCTTTCCATCAAGGCCCTCCAGGACCCCCCTCGCCGTCCCCCCCGGCGGGGCACCGACCCCGAGTTCGAGCAGAAGCTCAAGCGGTTCCTGCGCCAGAGCGAGGAGCGCCAGGTCGACTACCGGCGCGGCGTCGAGCACAAGCGCAAGTAGCCCGCCTGCCGTGGGCGCGCTCCGCCAGCGCGACCTCCAGGCCGTGCGCGCGCAGCTGGGACGGGAGCCCGCGGTCCCCTTCAGCGTCGTCGCCCGGTGCACCCCCGCGGCGGGCTGGCCGGGGACGGCCCCCGGCCCGGCCGGGGCGCCGCTCCCCCTCGGCCATCCCCTCGTCCTCCGCAACCACCCCCGCGACGCCAGGGGGGAGCCCTTCCCCACCCTGTACTGGCTCTCCTGCCCCACCGCGGTGAAGGCCGTCTCCCGCCTGGAGTCGGAGGGTTGGATCGGCCGGCTCAACGAGCGGGTGGAGCGGGACCCCTCCTTCGCCCTCGGCCTGCGGGCAGCCCACCGGGCCTACGCCGAGGAGCGGGGGGCGCTGCTCCCGGGGGCGGCGGCCTGGGGTGGGGTGGGGGGGACCCGGTCGGGCGTGAAGTGCCTCCACGCCCACTATGCCTACCACCTGGCCGGTGGCGAGGACCCGGTGGGGGCCTGGGTGGCGGAGCGGGTGGAGCCCGTCCACCCGGAGGAGGGGCCCGGGCGGGTGGCCGCCGTGGACCTGGGGACGAACTCCATCCGCCTCCTCGTCGCCGAGCCCCTGGCCGAGGGCGGGTACGCCGAGCTCGCCCGGGACATGGTCATCACCCGCCTCGGGGCGGGGGTGGACGCCACCGGCCGCCTCGACCCCGAGGCCCTCGCGCGGACCCTCGGGATGCTCCTCCGGTACTGCCGGCGCGCCCGGGCCCTCCACGCCGGGCGGATCCGGGCGGCAGCCACCGCGGCGGTCCGGGAGGCCGCGAACCGGGAGGGGCTCGAGGCCGCCGTCCGGGCCCACGCGGGGACGGGCCTGGAGGTGGTGGGCGGCGAGCGCGAGGCCGGCCTGTCCTTCCTGGGCGCCACCTGGCGGCTCCCCCAGCCGGGGCCCTTCCTGGTCGTCGACATCGGCGGCGGCAGCACCGAGCTCGTCCTCGGCAGGGACCGGCCCCTGGCCACCGCGTCGCTCCGGGTCGGAAGCGTGCGGCTCACCGAGCGCCACGTGGGCCACGACCCCCCCACCCCGGAGGAGCTCGCGGCGGTGGAAGCCGACGTCGTCCGGGCCCTGGAGGAGGCCGAGCGGAGGGTGCCGCTGGGGCAGGCCCGGACCCTGGTGGCCGTCGCCGGGACCGCCACGGCGGTCCAGGCCCTCGCCCTCGGGCTTCCCGTCTACGACCCCGACGCCATCCACCGCTCCTGGCTGTCCCGGCGCGAGGCCGAGGGCATCCTGCGTCGGTTGGCCCGGATGACGACGCCCCAGCGGGCGGCGCTCCCGGTGATGGCCCCCGGGCGGGAGGACGTGATCGTGGCGGGAGCCGTGATCCTCGTGACGGTGATGGGCCGCTTCGGGTTCACCCGGGCGCTGGTCTCCGAGACCGACATCCTCGACGGCCTCGCCATCGAGATGCTCCTGGGGGCCGGGGAGTGAGGCCCGCCGCCGGGCCGCGGCATCGGCGGTTCGCCTCGGGTAACCTTCCTGCCCGTGTCGAGGAGGACTCGGGAA
>CAYVCH010000310.1:0-2294 GCA_964449755.1 uncultured Actinomycetes bacterium | reverse complement strand
CGGCGCGGAGGCCTCCGAGATCGGGCATCTGCCTCGGCGCTCGGGCGGGCCGGCGGCGGGCGGCAGCGGTCTCGACGGCCGAGGTGGCGCTCTCGGCCTACGACGCTCGGACCCGGCGCGCCGTCCGGCGGCTCGCCCGTGCCGCCGGCCGCGCCGAGGTGGAGCTCGAGGAGGCCTTCGCCGGGGTCGAGGCCGCCGTGGGGGCGGGGATGAGCCGGCGTCCGGGTGACGGACGTGGGACGGCTTCGACCCGGCGAAGGTGCGGCCGGGACGAGCCCGGTGCGCGGAGTAGCCGGGCGCGCCAGGCCCCGGCGGGAGACCGCCGGGCGAGCGCTCCCACCGGCAGCCCGTAGGATCCTGGCCGAGCGGGGGAGGTCGCTCGCGGCCGACCCGTTCCGCGGGGAACGCGGACACCATCGGCCTAGCTCCCGGCTCCTCGCCCGGGCCAAGGGCCTGTTCCCGCGAGGGGCCACCGAGGTGAGGCTCCGGGCCGGCTCGGGGTTCGACTCCGCGGAGGTGATTCGGGCCCGCCGCCGGGGGCCGCTCCCGTCCCCCGCGCCACCGGGACCTGGCGGGCCTCTCCGAGGAGGACTTCCGCCCCGCGAAGGACATGGAGCGGGCCGAGGGGGGGAGGAGCACCTACCGGACGGAGGGGGGTGCGCGAGGTCCTTCTAATCGTCCGCCAACTGGAGGCCCGGCGGACGCCCTTCCTTTGATACAGTGCGTGCCCAATCCGGCCTGGCTAGGTACCAAGCCCACAGCTACGCGTGGATGGACACCAGATCCGCACCTCGACCCGCAACGGAGAGGCGGGCCAGGGCGGAACACCGAACCTATGCGGAGGCGGTCCGCGTCCTGGCCCAGGTGCTCGTGATCGTCCTCACCTGGGGGACATTCCTGTGGTCCTGGGTCCGGGTGGCCCTCGAGGTCGACCGGCGGACGGTCGCGAGCGGGCTCGTCGTGGTGGCCATTTCCCTGCTCGCGAACGTGACCCTGGTCGCCCTGTGGGTTCGCCACAACCTCGGGATCTACCGGCGGAAGCGTAGGAGGACCCGGTCTCCCCGCTTCCCCCCGGTGGTGGAGCGAGACTTCCTGGGCAGGGCGCTCGTGGGGGACTGGGAGGCTCTCCGGGAGGCACCGGCGGTGCGCGTGGTCGTGGAGGGACGGTGCAAGACGTTCGTCGAGACCGAGCCCGAGACCTTCCGGTTGCGCTCCCGGGAGCGGTCCGTGGAATGACCCTCGAGACCTTCTTCCGGACCGTGGAGAGGTCTCCCCTCTACTGGCTCGCCCTGGGCTTCTTCGCCTTCTACCCGCTGGTCCTCGCCGTGGTGTGGAGCTCCACCGCGACGGCCTTCTTCCTCCGCCGGGAGTGCCGCCGACCCAAGGCTCCCCCGCCCCTGGACGAGTACCCCTACGTCTCGGTCCTCATCCCCTGCCACGACGAGGCGGCCTGCATCGCTGACACGCTCCGCGGCTGCCTGCGGATCGACTACCCCCGCTACGAGGTCGTCGTCGTGGACGACGGGTCCACCGACGCGACGGCGGACCAGGTGCTCCCCTTCGTGAAGACCGGCCGGGTTCGGCTGGTGGCCAAGGAGGTGAACGAGGGGAAAGCCATGGCCATCAACGACGCTCTCCCCCTCCTCGGCGGGGAGATCGTCCTCATCCTCGACGCCGACGCCACCCCCGACCCCATGATCCTGCGGTACCTCGTCCCCCACTTCGTCGAGGGGCCCCGGGTCGGGGCCGTGACCGGCAACCCTCGGGTGGTCGACCGGGACACCCTGATCGCGAAGATCCAGGTGGTGGAGTTCACCTCCATCGTGAGCGTCCTCAGACGAGCCCACCGGATCTGGGGGAGGGTCTTCACCGTCTCCGGTGCGGTGGCCGCCTTCCGCCGCTCCGCCCTGTTCGACGTCGGGTTGTTCAGCCCCGACATGGCGACCGAGGACATCGACGTGACCTGGAAGCTCCAGATGCGCTTCTGGGACGTGCGCTACGAGGCCGGCGCCCTGGTATGGATCCGGGTCCCCAGGACCCTCCGCGACCTGTGGATGCAGCGACGCCGGTGGACCCTCGGCCTCGGCCTGGTCCTCCGCCGGCACAGCCTTGGGATCCTCCTCTCCTGGAAGCGCCGCCGACTCTGGCCGATGATGCTGGAGGTCGTCCTGTCGGTGGCCTGGGCCCACGTCTTCGTGGCCCTCACCGCCCTGTGGGTGCTGGCCTACGCCACCGGGCACCCCCCCGCCGGCGCCTCCCCGATCCCGAACTTCTGGGGGATGCTGCTTGCGACC
>CAYVCH010000309.1:0-2299 GCA_964449755.1 uncultured Actinomycetes bacterium | reverse complement strand
CGGGCTCCTCCGCCCCGGGGGGAGGCTCGTCTACTCGGTCTGCACGTTCCCCCGGGCCGAGACCGACGCCGTGTGCGACGCCCTCCTCCGCCACCGCCCCGACCTGGAGCCGGCGCCGGTGGCAGGCCCGGAGGGGCCCGCGCCCCGGGTGCGCCTGTGGCCGCACCGACACGGCACCGACGCGATGTTCGTGGCGGCCTTCCGGCGCCGGGCCTGATGGGTCCCGGCCGTCGGATCCCTCGTCCGACGGCCCTTCGCCCGCGGGGCTCCGGATCCCAGGCGGGTCCGCGCCCGGTCGCCCTTCGGCCCCGCCCCCTGCGGTAGCATCCGGCCGATGGCGAAGCTCGCGGCGTCGATCCTGTCGGCGGACTTCGGGCACCTGGCCGACCAGGTCAAGTTGGTGGAGCCCTACGCCGATGCCATCCACATCGACGTGATGGACGCGCACTTCGTGCCCCCGCTCACGGTGGGTCCGGTGGTCGTGGGCTCGCTGCGGCCCGTGACCGACCGCGTCCTCCACTGCCACCTGATGGTCGAACACCCCGAGCGGCTCCTCGACGACTTCGCCGAGGCCGGGGCCGACATGGTGACCATCCACGTGGAGGCCGTGCCGGAGCCCGAGCCCGTGATCCGCAAGGCGAGGGAGCGGGGGATGCGGGCGGGCCTCGCCGTGAACCCCGACACGCCGGTGCAGGCGGTCTTCCCGTTCCTCGAGGAGATCGGGAACGTGATTGTGATGAGCGTGCAGCCGGGCTGGGCCGGGCAGGCCTTCCTCCCCGAGGCGCTCCCCAAGGTCGAGGCGGTCCGCCGCGAGATCGACCGGCGGGGGCTCGCGGTGGACGTGGAGGTCGACGGCGGGATCAACGTGGAGACCGGGCGGCGGTGCGTGGCCGCCGGGGCGACGGTCCTGGCCGCGGCCTCGGCGATCTTCCGGGCGCCCGATCCGGCGGCGGCCGCGGCCGCCCTGGCGGCGGTGGCCAGGGGGGAGGGGTAGGTGCCCGAGACGATCCTCGTCGTCGACGACGACCCCGACATCGCGCGCTTCGTCGAGGTGAACCTCCGCTCGGCCGGCTACGAGGTGGCCGTGGCCGCCGACGGCGAGGAGGCGATCCGCAAGGCCCTCGAGCTCCGCCCGGACCTCGTGCTCCTGGACGTCATGATGCCGAAGGTCGATGGGTTCGAGGTCGCCCAGCGCCTCCGCCGCAACCCCCAGACCGCCAACACCTCGATCATCATGCTCACGGCGAAGGCCCTCTCCACCGACAAGGTCCTGGGGCTCACGGCCGGCGCCGACGACTACATCATCAAGCCCTTCGACCCCATCGAGCTGCTGGCCCGGGTGAAGGGGACCCTCCGCCGGGCCCGCGAGATGCGGAACCTCTCCCCCCTCACCGGCCTGCCGGGGAACATCCGGATCCAGGAGGAGATCGAGCGGAACGTCCGGGAGGGCAAGCCCTTCGCCGTCCTCTACGCCGACCTCGACCACTTCAAGGCCTACAACGACCAACGGGGGTTCGTCCGGGGCGACCGCCTGATCCAGATGACGGCCCGGGTGATCCAGGACGCCGTCTTGGACCTCGCCGGGGCCGAGGGCTTCGTGGGCCACGTGGGCGGGGACGACTTCGTGGCCGTCGTGCCCCCGGAGGTCGCCGAGGACGTCGCGAAGCGGATCTGCGAGCGGTTCGACCGGGAGGTGCGGGACTTCTACGACCCCGAGGACCTCGAGCGCGGCTACGTCCTGGTCGAGGACCGCCGGGGCGTGCTCCAGGAGATCCCGCTGGTCGCGATCTCGATCGGGGTGGCGACGACGGCCCGCCGCGCCTTCGCGCACTACGGGGAGGCCGTCGCGGTGGCCACCGAGATGAAGCAGTTCGCGAAGCGGGAGACGGGCTCCTCCTACGCCGTGGACCGCCGCTCCGCGGACTGAGGGCCTGCCCGCCCGCGGCGCCCCCGGGCCCCTCGGCGGGCGCGGCCTCCCGATCGGTCGGGCCATGCGACGGAACCTGGCTCGCCGGCTGCCGCCGGGCGCTTCCTGGGGCCGGCCGCGTGGCCGTATACTGCCCGCGGAAGCTCGTCTTCGGGGCGGGGTGGAAGTCCCCACCGGCGGTGACAGTCCGCGACCCCCCGGGAGCCACCCGGGGGTGGACCCGGTGCAACTCCGGGACCGACCGTGAGAGTCGGGATGGGAGAGGACGGGCGCACGGGCGCCGCGCGGTGCCGTTCGCCTCCCCTCCCCTTCCCCGTCCCGGGAAAGGCAGGTCGTGGACGACCGCGCGTACATGCGGAGGGCGCTCGAGCT
>CAYVCH010000308.1:0-2319 GCA_964449755.1 uncultured Actinomycetes bacterium | reverse complement strand
CTGCAGCTCGTGACCGGCCTCACCCGCCGCGAGCGCGAGGTCCTTACCCTCCTCGCTCGCGGGGCCAACAACCACGCCATCGCCCAGGCCCTCGTCATCAGCCCCGAGACCGCCCGCACCCACGTCCAGAACCTCCTCGCCAAGCTGGGCGTCCACTCCCGCCTGGAGGCCGCCGCCTTCGTCGTCCGCAACGGCCTCCACCTGGAGGACGTCCCCGCCCCCGCCCTGCGCGGGCCGGGCTGAGCGCGCCTCAGCCGCGCCGCCGGGCCGCCGCTTCCCGCCGGGAGCCGCGTTCGAGGGAGGCGGCCCGGTCGGAGCCCCCGGCCAGGAGCCGGTACAGGAGCCCCCGGCGGAAGTCGTAGGGCAGGTACTGGGCGGTGGAGACCGAGGATCGGGCGGCCCGGTTCAGGACGCCCCCGATGATGCCCACGTCCACCCGCTCGAGCAGGCGGCGGGCGGCCAGGATCGCCCTCCGCCTGCCCTGGCGGGCGTCGGCCACGAGCAACACGCCGTCGCACGCCCCGGCCAGGACGATGGCGTCGGCCACCGTGAGGATGGGGGGAGCGTCGACCACGACGTGGTCGACGTCCAGGGCGCCCAGGATCTGCCCCATCCGCTCCGACTGCAGCAGCTCCAGGGCCTCCACCGCCTGCACCGGGGGCCCGCTGGGCAGGACGAGCAGGTTGGGGACCCGGGTGGGCCGCACCGCGTCCTCCAGGCTGCAGGCCCCGGCCAGGACGTCCCCGAGACCCCGGTCGTTGGGCGTGTCGAAGACGGCGTGGAGGCGGGGGTGACGCAGGTCCGCGGAGACCGCGAGCACCCGCCGCCCCACCTGAGCCAGGGCCGCCGCGACGTTCGCGGCCACCGTGGTCTTGCCCTCCCCGGCCTGGGCGCTCGTCACGGTCACCGAGCGGGTACCCCGACGGGCCGCGATCACCAGGACGTTCGTGCGGAGGGTACGGAAGACCTCGGCCTCCACCCCCCGGGGGTCGTCCACCGCGCACAGGGGCAGCTGCCGGAGGCGCCGGGACCGGGGCACCACGGCGAGGGTAGGGGCCCCGAGCATCCGCTCCAGGTCGTCGTCACCGCGGGGGCGCTGGTCGGTCCGGTCCCGGACGATGCCGGCGCCCATACCGAGGAGGAGGCCCAGGAAGCCCCCCAGGGTGAGGTCCAGGGGGTGGTTGGGGCTGGACGGCGACCGGGGGACGGTGGCCGGCTGGATGATGTCGCCGGGGTCGATGGACAGCGACGACAGCCCCAGGGCCTGGGTCCGCAGGATCGACAGGTTCGCCTCCAGGGTGTCGCGTTCCAGGATCGCGTCGCGCCGTTCGGGGGAGTCGGGCGGGAGCGTGGCGATCCGCTCGTTCTGCCGGCGGATGTCCTCGAGGAGGGTCCGCATCTGCTCCTGCAGGTCCGCCGTCTGCCGGGAGATGGCGTCCAGGGCCTCCCGGGTCTTGAACTCGAGGTAGGCCTCGGCGAAGGCCTGGGCGCCGGTGGCCGCCCGGGCGGGGTCCGGGTCCGAGAAGGACAGCACCATCACCTGGGTGTTCTCCGGCACGTCAACGGACAGGGACGCCAGCAGCCGTTCGGCGGAGGCTTCCCCCTGGAGGTCCCCGGCGGCGATCTCGGCTACCGCCGTCGAGTCCACGATCTGGGCCTCGTTCTCGATGACCACGGCGGAGGAGCCGCGGACGTCCAGGGGGCTGGTCAGCACCGGCTTCACCAGCACCTCCGCCCTGCCCGTGTACAGGGGGGTCCGGGTGTAGGTGTAGAAGGCGGCCAGGCCGACGGACCAGGCGGCCACCGCCAGCACCAGCCAGCGGTGCCGCAGGAGCCCGGCCAGGTAGTCGCGGGCGTCGACGGCCGGCTCCGCTGCCGAGGACAGGTCCACGTCCCGATTCATGCCCGGACCCTCGTCTCCCCTCGCCTCCGTAAGTGCCTAAGCCTATCCTTCCGGGGAGACGGCGGGAAGGGGCGGCCCTCGGCCGCGACGGTGTCCTCCACCGCCGCCGGGGCGGGTCGGTGGAGGCGCGTACGGTCTCTACGGCGAACCGCGCATGCCTGCCGGGTCATCCCGGGAGAGACTGGTCGTGTGCGAAGCGCGTTCGGTGCGACGGTATCGGGCGTTGCCCGGGAGGGGACCCCCGGCAGGTGGCGGCGGGTGAGGGGGCGTCCGGCCCGCCGTCGGGACGGCGCCGACGGGGGCACCGGGTGGCGCCGTCGGGGGCGGTCGCCGGATGGCCGTTGAGCCCGCCGCCGACATGGGGGCCGCTGCCCGGGCCCATCCCGCGGGCGGGTTCCCCCTGGGGGTCGTGGTGC
>CAYVCH010000307.1:0-2364 GCA_964449755.1 uncultured Actinomycetes bacterium | reverse complement strand
GACCTCACCTCGCAGGACCGGGTGGTCCGCCTCATCCAGGCCCCCTTCCAGGGCACGCCGGCCTACGTGGCGGTGGCCCTGCGGGGCCCTCCCGGCAAACCCCCGGCCACGGTCCTCGTCTGGGTGGTCTCCACCGACGGCTGCGCGCCCCTCCGGTTCTCCCAGCGCCGCCTCTGACTTCCGCACCCTCCCGGTGGCCGGGTCCCCGGGAGGGCGCGGCCTTGTCCCTACAATGGGGCCCGTGACCGGGACCCGTGACGTGGTGATCCTGGGGTCCGGCCCCGCCGGACTCACGGCGGCCCTCTACGCCGCCCGGGCCGACCTGCGTCCCCTGGTGCTGAAGGGCCTGGACGCCGGGGGGCAGCTCATGCTCACCACCGAGGTGGAGAACTACCCGGGCTTCCCCGACGGCATCCTGGGCCCCGAGCTGATGGAGGCCATGGAGAAGCAGGCGGAGCGGTTCGGGGCCGACCTGCTGCCCCAGTCCGCCACCCGGGTGGACCTCTCGGAGCGCCCCTTCCGGGTGTGGGCGGCGGACCAGGAGTGGCGGGCCCGCACCCTCATCGTCGCCACCGGCGCCTCCGCCAGGTGGCTGGGCGTCCCCGGCGAGGAGCGCCTGCGGGGCCGCGGCGTCTCGGCCTGCGCCACCTGTGACGGGTTCTTCTTCCGGGACCGGGAGCTGGTGGTGGTGGGGGGCGGCGACAGCGCCATGGAGGAGGCCATCTTCCTCACGCGCTTCGCGACGAGGGTGACCATCGTCCACCGCCGGGACCGGTTCCGGGCCTCCCGGATCATGCAGGACCGGGCCCTGTCGAACCCCAAGATCGGCGTCATCTGGGACAGCGTCGTGGAGGAGGTCCTGGGGGAGGGCGCCGTCACCGCGGTGCGGCTGCGCAACGTGAAGAGCGGCGAGGTGCGGGAGTTCCCCACCGACGGCGTGTTCGTGGCCATCGGTCACACGCCCAACACGCAGCTCTTCGAGGGCCAGCTCGAGCTGGCCGACGGCTACATCGTGGTCCAGGAGCCCACCACCCGGACGAGCGTCCCGGGTGTCTTCGCCGCCGGGGACGTGGTCGACCGCACCTACCGCCAGGCCGTCACCGCGGCCGGCATGGGCTGCAAGGCGGCCATCGACGCGGAGCGGTTCCTCCAGGCCGAGGAGGCTTGAGGGAATCCTGGCTGGAGCGGCGCCGTTGGAACAGGCGCCGCGACCCCGTCCGGCGACGGCGGGCGGGGCGAGACAACGGGAGGAAGGACGTTGGCGATCATCGGTGACGTGACCGACGCGGACTTCGAGGAGCGGGTGCTCAGGGCGAGCACCCCGGTCCTCGTGGACTTCTGGGCGGAGTGGTGCGTGCCCTGCCACATGGTCTCCCCCGTCGTGGAGGAGATCGGCCGCGAGAAGGCCGACTCGCTGCAGGTGGCCAAGCTCAACGTGGACGAGAACCCCGAGGCCACCCGGCGGTACGGCGTGATGAGCATCCCCACCCTCATCCTGTTCGTCGGGGGGGAGGAGCGGACCCGGGTCATCGGCGCCCGAGGCAAGGACGCCCTGCTCCGCGAGATCGAGCCGCACCTGGCCGCCTGACCCGGTGGGGTGGGCCGACCCCCCGGCAGGCCCGGCCCGAGTTGCTCCGCCAGATCGAGGCGCCCCCCGGTGACCCCTGGGGTCCCGCCCGGCCCCGGGCCCCTGGACCTGGGAAACTCCCCCCGTGCGCCTCATCCGCCGAGGGGACTCAGGGGCCGAGGTCCGGGACATCCAGCAGCGGCTCCTCGCCCTGGGGCACGCCATCGCCCCGGACGAGCTGGAGGGTCGTTTCGGTCCCTCCACCGAGGACGCCGTCCGGCGCTTCCAGCGCGAGCGACGGCTGCCCGCCGACGGCATCGTGGGCCCCGACACCTGGTCCCAGCTCGTCGAGGCCGGGTGGTCGCTGGGCGACCGGACCCTGTACCTGCGGGACCCCTTCTTCCGGGGCGACGACGTCCGCGAGCTGCAGCGACTCCTGAACGCCCTCGGCTTCGACGCCGGACGCGAGGACGGCATCTTCGGCGAGCGCACCGACGCCGCCGTCCGGGACTTCCAGCGCAACGTGGGCGACCCCGCCGACGGCATCGTCGGCCCGGGCACCATCGCCGCGCTGCGTCGCCTCCGCCCCGCCGTCGGCGCCCCCAGCCGCGCCGTCGTCCGCGAGGAGGAGGACCTGCGCTCGATGGAGGGCTCCATCGTGGGCGCCGTCATCGCCGTGGACCCGGGCCACGGCCCCACCGACCCGGGCCACCTGGGCCCGGCCGGCTCCACCGAGGCCGAGGTCGCCCTCCTCCTCGCCCGGGCCCTGGCCGCCGAGCTAAGGCGCCGGGGGGCGC
>CAYVCH010000306.1:0-2371 GCA_964449755.1 uncultured Actinomycetes bacterium | reverse complement strand
GGGGAGGAGGCGGGGGAGGCGCCGGAGCGTGACCCGCCGCCCCCTGGCCTCCCCCGTGGCCCGGGCCACGACCTGGCCGACCAGGTCGGGAACGGGCTCGGCCGGCCGGATGCGGACGGCGGCCCGCAGCCGCCGCGCCCCCTCCTCGAAGGCCCGGCAGGAGGGGCATGCCGCCAGGTGCCGGTCGAGGGCGCCGGCCAGCCGGGGGGGCAGGTGCTCGCCGTCCATGCGGAGGGAGAGGGCGCGCTCCGCCCGCTCACAGTCCACCGGCGTCCTCCTCCACCGCCAGGGCCCGGACCATGGCCTTGCGGGCCCGGTGCATGCGGCTCTTCACCGTCCCCAGCCGGAGCCCGAGGACGTCGGCGGCCTCCCGGTAGGACAGCCCCAGGACCTCCACCAGCAGGAACAGCTCCCGGTGGTCGTCGTCCAGGCTCATCAGGGCGGCGGCCAGCTCGGTGCGGGCCACGGCGTCGGCTGGCGGCGCCGGGGCTGGCGGGCCCGTGGTCCGCGCCAGCAGCGCCCGCCGGGTCCGGAGGGCGTCCATGGCGCAGTTCCTCGCGATCCGGAGCAGCCAGCTCCCGAACCGCGCCTCCCCGCGGTAGCTGGGGAGGGAGCGAAAGGCCCGCAGGAAGGTCTCCTGGGTCACGTCCTCGGCCGTGGGCGGGTCGTGGGTGAGGTGGCGGGCGAAGCGGTACACGTCGGCCTGGTGAAGGCGCACCAGCTCCTCGAAGGCGCGCAGGTCGCCCTCCCGGGCGCGGGCAAGGGTTCGCGGGTCGGGGTCCTGCACCTGCCGCTCCTTGAGGCCCGCCGGACCACCAAGCCTAGCGCCAGCCCTCGGCGCCCGGCAGCCACGGCCCCTCCGGGAGGGGCCCGGGCGTCCCTCCTTTCCCTGGTCCGCCCACCTGACCGTGGGGAGGCCGGGTAGGTTCCCGCCCGGCCAGGACCGGGTCGGTGAAGGTCCGGGGCCGTCCGGGGCTTACGGGTCGGCGCCCACGGCCGGGGCCCGCTCCAGGCGGGCCACCAGGGCCTCCAGCCGCTCGGCGGCCTCGTGGAGCCGGCCGGCCCGCACCGCGCCGTTCACCAGGCGCAGCTCCCGGGCGAGCTCTGGGGAGCGTCGCAGCCCCCGGGCGCTCGGGTGGGCGAGGCGGGCCTCGAGCCTGGCCACGGCGTGTTCCAGGCGTCGGAGGGGGCCGTGCCGGCCGCCCGCCCGGCGCCGCTTCCACTCCGCGAGATCGACCACGCGTCCCATGCCGAGCGGAGCCTACCCCCAGGGTCTGACATGAACTGGGAACTCCGGCAGGATTTCTGGCCGCCGGCAAGGGGGCCTGCCGCCGCTCGCTCCGCAGCGGGACCGCGCTTGTGGAGCGGCCCGGGCGCTCGCTGTCGCGGTGGGCTCGATCCCCTGGGCGCCCTGCCGGTCGGGCGGCGTCGCCCGGCAGGCTCCCTCCGGCCGTCGACTCCCCCGGGCCCGGCGCGGCCATCCCCCGGCAGCGGGAGCCAGCCATGCCCCGCGGTGAGCCCCGACCTCGGCCCGGGGCCCCGAGGAAATCCGCCGGGCTGGCGATTGCGGGGCGACGGCCCCGGCGGCTAGGCTGCGCCGCACCCGATGGCGGCCCCGCCCTCCCCCGGCCGCCGGCTTCCTCCCCCGCCTTCCCCGCCGTCGTGCTCGCCGGAGGGGCGACGTGGAGGACGTGACCAGGATCGTCCTGGGCATCGAGGCCCAGGAGGTGGCCGAGGAGGTCATGCACTTCCTCGACCGCACCGGTCGGGTTCAGGTGGTGGCGACCGCCGCCGACGACCGGCAGCTCGCCGAGGCCGTGCGCCAGCTCGAGCCCGACGTCGCGGTGGCCGAGCCGCGGCTCGTGCGCCCGGGGAGCCTGGACGGGTGCGTCCTCCTCGCCCTGGACACCCGGGAGTCGGTGGCGGCCCTGCGGGCGGCCCTGCGAGCCGGGGCGAGGGGCTTCTACCTCTGGCCCGAGGAGCGCGAAGAGCTCGCCGCGGCGGCGGCCCGGGCCCGCCCCGCCCCGACGGTGGGCCACCGGGGGCGGGTCGTGGCCATCTACGGACCCCGGGGGGGTGCGGGGACCACCTTCCTCGCCTCCCACCTGGCCGCGGCCCTGGCCCGGCGGGTGGGCGACTGCATCCTGGTCGACGCCGACGCCCTCTTCGGGGACCTCACCGTCGCCCTCGGGGTCCCGGAGGGCGACGCGCACACCCTGGCGGACCTGCTGCCCCTGATCGACGAACTCACCCCCGCCCAGCTGGAGCGGGCCCTGTGGGCCCACCCGGCGGGCTTCCGGGCCCTCCTCGCGCCGCCGGCGGGGACGGCGCCGGGCCCGGACGACCTGCGGGCCGCCCTGGAGGCCGCCCG
>CAYVCH010000305.1:0-2396 GCA_964449755.1 uncultured Actinomycetes bacterium | reverse complement strand
ACACGGTCGCCCGGCCTTGACGAGGTCCGTCCCGGCGTGTATCCTATCGGCCGAACGCTGTTCGGTGGAGCGAACATGCCCGCCACCCCCGACGCCCACCGCGGGCCCCTGCGGGGCCGCGTCCCCGCCGTGGACCGCGCCGCCCGCATCCTGAAGCTCGTGGCCGCCGCCCCGGGCGGGCTGGGGGTCTCCGAGGTGAGCCGAGCCCTCGGCCTCCACAAGTCCACGGCCCACGGCATCCTCACGACCCTCGTCGCCCACGGGCTGCTCGAGCAGGACCCCCGCACCCGCCACTTCCAGCCCGGTCCGGGCCTCGCCGCCCTGGCCGGCTCCCGACCCGAGCCTCCGGTCACGGCCCTCGCCCGCCCCGCCCTCGAGGCCCTCCTCGAGGAGTTCGGCGAGACCGCCTTCCTCGCCGTCCTCCAGGACGACCACCTGGTCCTGGTCGACAAGGCCGAGTCTCGCCTGGCCATGAGCATCACCTCGCCCGTGGGCCGGCGGATCCCCCACTCGGCGGGCGCCCTGGGCAAGGTGTTCCACGCCTGGATGCCCCGGGACGAGCTGACGTCCCTCCTCCGGCGCCGCCCCCTGCGGCCCTTCACCCGGCGGACGATCGTGGAGCCCGGGGCCTACGAGGCCGAGCTCCGCCGGGTGCGCCAGGCTGGCGTCGCGGTGGACGACGAGGAGTACCTGGAGGGCGTCCGGGCCGTCGCCGCCCCCATCCTCGACGGCCGGGGGAGGGTCGCCGCCGGCCTCCTCGTGGTCGGACCCCGCTCCCGCCTGCCCCGGGGGCGGCTCCGAAGGCTGGCCGTCCGCACGCGGGAGCTCGCCGCCCAGGTCTCCGCCCGCCTGGGCGGTGGGGCAGCCGAGGAGGCCGTCCCGTGACCGAACCCCTCACCCTCGTCGTCAACGGCGAGGAGCGCCACCTCCTCGTCCCCGCCCACCGGACCCTCCTGGAGGTCCTCCGGGAGGACCTCGACCTCACGGGCACCAAGCACGGTTGCGAGCTCGGCGAGTGCGGCGCCTGCACGGTGCTCCTCGACGGCGAGCCCGTCCTCGCCTGCCTCACCCTCGCCGTGGAGGCGACGGGCCGGCGGGTCACCACCGTGGAGGGGCTGGCCGACGGCCCCCACCTCTCCCCCCTCCAGGAGGCCTTCCGGGAGCTCGGCGCCGCCCAGTGCGGCTACTGCACGCCGGGAATGCTCCTCTCCGCCACGGCCCTCCTCGCCAGGACGCCGAGGCCGACCCGGGAGGAGATCCGGGAGGCCCTGGCAGGCAACCTCTGCCGCTGCACGGGCTACGCGAAGATCGTGGAGGCCGTGGCCATCGCCGCCAGCCGAGGGGGGGCCCGGCGGGGTCCCTGCCCCGCGGAGGTGGCCCGGTGACCGCGCCCCCGGCGAGCCTCCGGGTCGTCGGCCGACCCCTGCCCAAGGTCGATGCCGCCGGCAAGGTGACGGGGCAGACCCGGTACGCCGACGACCTGAAGCTCCCCCGGATGCTCCACGCGAAGCTCCTCCGCTCCACCCGGCCCCACGCCCGCATCGTCCGGATCGACACCTCCCGGGCGGAGCGGCTCCCCGGGGTCCACGCCGTCCTCACCGGGCGGGACCTGCCGGTCCCCTACGGCATCCTCCCCGTCTCCCAGGACGAGCACGCGCTGGCCCGGGAGAAGGTGCGGTTCGTCGGCGACCCCGTGGCGGCCGTCGCCGCCGACGACGAGGAGACGGCGGTCCAGGCCCTCCGCGCGATCGAGGTCGAGTACGAGGACCTCCCGGCGGTCTTCTCGGTGGCGGAGGCCCTGGCCCCCGCCGAGGGGGACGCCCGGATCCACGCCTACGCCGAGCGGGGCAACGTCCACCGCACCGTCTCCCTCGAGTTCGGCCCCGTGGAGGAGGGCTTCGCCGCCGCCCACCACGTGCGGGAGGACGTCCTGTTCTACCAGGGCAGCACCCACCTCCCGATGGAGGAGCACGCCGCCCTCGCCCACTACGGCCCCGACGGCAAGCTCACCCTCTGGAGCTCCACCCAGGTCCCCCACTACGTCCACCGCACCCTGGCGACGGTCCTCGAGCTGCCGCCCGGCCGGGTCCGGGTCATCGCCACCCCCGTGGGTGGGGGCTTCGGCGGGAAGACGGACCCGTTCCCGCACGAGATCGTGGCCTGCAAGCTGGCCATGGTCACCGGCCGACCGGTGAAGGTCGCCCTCACCCGGGAGGAGGTCTTCGCCAGCCACCGGGGCCGCCACCCGGTCCTCATGTGGTTCCGCACCGGGTTCACGAAGGACGGCCGCATCACGGCCATGCGGTGCCGGACGTTCCTCGACGGGGGGGCCTACGGCTCCTACGGGGTGGCCTCCCTCTACTACACCGGAGCCCTGCAGACCGTCGCGTACAAGG
>CAYVCH010000304.1:0-2399 GCA_964449755.1 uncultured Actinomycetes bacterium | reverse complement strand
ATCAGCCGCCTGGTGCGCTTCTGGAAAGGGGTGGCTCTGCCTGCCAGCCGCAGCCGGCTGGCGGCGGTGCCGGGCGTCGAGGGGGCGGTGGTGGGCCGGGCCCTCCTGGAGGGGTCCCTGGACCTCCGCCGGGCGCAGGCCGTCCTCGGCTGAGCCCGGTCCGCCGGCGGGCGCCCCTGGCTAGACTCCGCCCATGGGGTTCCTGTCCGACGTGGTGGCCGAGGTCCGTCGCGACCTGGAGCGCCGCCCCCCCGACGAGTCGCGTCTGTTGGCGCGGATCCTCGCCATGCCCCCGCCCCGGGACTTCGTGGGCGCCCTGCGGGCCCGGCGGCCGGCGGTCATCGCCGAGGTGAAGCGGGCGTCACCATCGGCGGGACCCATCCGTGACCGGGACCCCTTCGAGCAGGCCCGCGCCTACGAGGCCGGCGGGGCCGCGGCGGTCTCGGTCCTGACCGAGCCCCGCCACTTCCAGGGGTCCCTGGCGGACCTGCGGGCGGCGCACCTGGCCACCTCCCTGCCCGTCCTCCGCAAGGACTTCCTCCTGCACCCCCTGCAGCTCCTGGAGTCCCGGGCCGTCGGGGCCGACGCCGTGCTGCTGGTGGCGGGCTGCCTGTCCGACGAGGAGCTGGAGGCCATGCTCGAGGCCTGCGGGGAACTGGGTCTCGGCGCCCTGGTCGAGGCCCACCAGCCGGAGGACCTGGCCCGGGCCGTCGCGCTCGGCGCCGAGGTGGTGGGCGTGAACGCCCGCGACCTGGAGACCCTCCAGGTGGACCTCGACCGGGCCCTGGGGCTGCTGGGGGAGGTGCCACCGGACCGGGTGGCGGTCCTGGAGAGCGGCCTCGCCACCCGGGCCCAGGTCCTGCAGGCCGTGGAGGCCGGGGCCCAGGCCGTCCTGGTGGGGGAGGCCCTGATGCGGGCCGAGGATCCGGCGGCCAGGCTCCGGGAGCTGCTCGGGGAGGACCCGGCGGAGGAGGGGAGGGGCGGGTGAGGGAAGCGGCGGCCACCCTGCCGGACCGCCGGGGCCGGTTCGGTCGGTACGGGGGCCGGTACGTGCCCGAGGTCCTGGTCCCGGCCCTGGAGGAGCTGTACGCCGCCTGGCTGGAGCTCCGGGAGGACCCCGGGTTCCGGGGGGAGCTCTCGGCCCTCCTCCGCGACTACGTGGGTCGCCCCACGCCCCTCACGTTCGCCGCCCGCCTCTCGGCCGAGCTCGGGTACCGGATCTACCTCAAGCGCGAGGACCTGGCCCACACCGGCTCCCACAAGATCAACAACGCCCTGGGGCAGGTGCTCCTCGCCCGCCGCCTGGGAAAGGGGCGGGTCATCGCCGAGACGGGGGCCGGCCAGCACGGCGTGGCGACGGCGACGGCCTGCGCCCTCCTCGGCGTGCCCTGCGCCGTCTACATGGGGGAGGAGGACACGCGCCGGCAGGCCGTGAACGTGGCCCGGATGCGGCTGCTGGGGGCCGAGGTGGTCCCGGTGGCGGCGGGCTCGGCGACCCTCAAGGAGGCCGTGAGCGCCGCCCTGCGGGACTGGGCCGGGAGCGTCCGCGACACCCACTACGTCCTCGGCTCCGCCGTCGGGCCCCACCCCTACCCGGCCCTCGTCCGGGACCTCCAGCGGGTCATCGGGGACGAGGCCCGGACCCAGCTCCACGAGGCGGAGGGTCGCGACCCGGACGCCGTGGTGGCCTGCGTGGGGGGCGGGAGCAACGCCATCGGGACCTTCTCCGCCTTCCTCGGCCTCCCCGGGGTGCGCCTGGTCGGGGTGGAGGGGGGCGGCCGGGGTGCCGGTCCCGGAGAGCACTGCGCCTCGCTGGGCCGGGGCTCGCCGGGGATCCTCCACGGGGCCCTCTCCTACCTGCTCCAGGACGCCGACGGCCAGGTGGTGCCCACCCACTCGATCTCGGCGGGCCTGGACTACCCGGGGGTGGGGCCCGAGCACGCCTACCTCCGCGACGCTGGCCTCGCCGAGTACGTGTCGGCCACCGACGACGAGGCCCTGGCCGGGTTCCGGGTCCTGGCCGCCCTGGAGGGGATCCTGCCGGCCCTGGAGCCTGCCCACGCCCTGGGCTGGCTCCTGCGGCGCCCGCTCCCCGAGGGCTCCCTGGTCCTCGTCTGCCTCTCTGGCCGGGGGGACAAGGACCTCGACACGGTGGTCCGGTCCGGGGCGCCGGGGGACGGAGGGGCCCGTGGCTGACCTCGAGGGTGCCCTCCGGGGGCGCCTCGCCGCGGGGGGCCGGGGCCTCGTCGTCTACGTGACGGGAGGCCTGCCGGGGGTGGACGCCGGACTGCTGCGGGCCCTGGAGGAGGCCGGAGCCGACGCCGTCGAGCTGGGCATCCCCTTCTCCGACCCGGTGATGGACGGGCCGGTGATCCAGGAGGCCTCCCGCCGGGCCCTGG
>CAYVCH010000303.1:0-2438 GCA_964449755.1 uncultured Actinomycetes bacterium | reverse complement strand
GAGGTCCGGTCCTTCTTCTCCCTGAAGGAGGGGGCGTTCTCGCCGGAGGACCTGGCCCGCCGGGCGCGGGAGCTGGGGATGCCGGCGGTGGCCCTCACCGACCGCGACGGGCTGTACGGCGCGGCGCGGTTCGTCGCGGCCTGCCAGCGGGAGGGCGTGCGCCCGATCCTCGGCGCGACCCTCACGGTGCGGACGGAGGAACGGGGGGGCGGCACCGCGGAGCGAGGGTCCCGTGGGGACTGGCCCGCGGAGCGGCGCCCGCCCTCCTCCCAGGGCGAGGGCGAGGTCGTGCTGCTCGCGATGGACGAGGGGGGGTACGCCAACCTCTGCCGGCTCATCACCGACGCCCACACGACGGTGGGGGAGCGCCGGGACCCGTGGCTGGCCCCGGAGCAGCTCTGCGCCCGCCCGGAGGGGCTCGTCTGCCTCCTCGGTCCGGCCTCGCCGCCGGGGCGGCTCGCCGCCTCCGGCCGCCCGGCCGCGGCCCGCCGCGCGGCGGAGCCCTTCCGCGAGGCCTTCGGGGAGCGTCTCTGGGTCGCCGTGCAGCACCGGATGGAGCCGGGCTCGAACGCCGAGATCCGCGCGCTCCTCCGCCTCGCCGACGCCCTCGGGGTCCGAGCCGTCGCCACGAACGCCGTCCGCTACCTCGCGCCCGAGGGCGCCTTCCTCGCCGACGCCCTGGCCTGCATGCGCGAGCTGGTTCCCCTCAACCCGTGGAACGTCACACGGGTGAACGCCGAGGGCTACCTGAAGCCCGCCGAGGCCATGCGGATGCTCTTCGCCGAGCGACCCGACCTCTGCGACGCAACCCTCGACCTCGCCGAGGCGTGCCGGTTCGACCTCGGCCTCCGCCGGCCCCGGTTCCCCACCTTCCAGGGGGAGCGCTCGGCCGCCTCCCTTCTCGCCGAGCGGTGCTGGCGGGGGCTCGCGGAGCGGGGGGTCCGCCCCACCCGGGAGGTGCGGGAGCGGCTCGACCTGGAGCTCTCCACCATCGCCCGCCTCGGCTACGCCGCCTACTTCCTCACCGTCGCCGATATCGTCGCCGACATCCGGGCCATGGGGGTCCGCTGCGCCTGCCGGGGCTCGGCCGCCGGGTCCCTGGTCTGCTACCTGACGGGCATCTCCGACGTCGACCCCCTGCGGTACGGGCTCCTCTTCGAGCGGTTCGTGAACCCCCTGCGGGAGGAGCTCCCCGACATCGACATCGACGTGGAGTCGGCCCGCCGGGAGGAGGTCTACGACATGGTCCTCTCCCGCCACGGCGAGGGCCGGGTGGCCTGCGTGGCCATGGTCGAGACCTACCGCGCCCGGTCGGCCATCCGGGAGGTGGGCAAGGCCCTGGGCCTGCCCGAGGGGGAGGTGGACACCGTGGCCAAGGCCTTCCCCCACATCGGGGCCGACCGGATCCGGGAGGCCCTGGAGGTCCTCCCGGAGCTGGCCGGGCAGAACCTCACCGCCGGCCAGCTCGAGCTGCTGTTCCGGGTGGCCGAGCGCCTGGAGGGCTTCCCCCGCCACCTCGCCCTCCACCCCTCGGGGGTCGTCCTCTCCCGGGACGAGCTCGTGCGCACGGTGCCCCTGGAGCCCTCCTTCCGGGGCCACCCGATGGTCCAGGCCGACAAGGACGACGTCGAGCTGCTCGGGTTCTTGAAGCTCGACGTCCTCGGGGTGCGGATGCTCTCGGCCATGCGCCACGCCACCTCCGAGGTCGCCCGCACCGAGGGGGAGGAGGTGGACCTGGACGGGATCCCCCGGGACGACCCCGCCACCTTCCGGCTCGTCCGGGCCTCCGACACCCTGGGCTGCTTCCAGATCGAGTCCCCGGGCCAGCGGGAGCTGCTCCAGAAGCTCCAGCCGGAGGCCTTCGAGGACCTGATCGTCGACATCTCCCTGTTCCGCCCGGGGCCGGTGAAGTCGGACATGGTCACCCCCTACCTCCGGCGCCGGGCGGGCCTGGAGCGGCCCTCCTACGCCCACCCCTGCCTCCGGCCGGTGCTGCGGGAGACCTTCGGGGTCGTCGTCTACCACGAGCAGGTCATGCGGGTCCTGGCGGCCGTGGGGGGCTACTCCCTGGCCGAGGCCGACCGCGTCCGCCGCCACCTGGACGACCCCGAGGAGCTGCCCCGCCTGCGGGAGGACTTCCTCCGCCGGGCTCGGGCCCGGGGGGTGGAGGCGGCCGCCGCCCGGCGGGTGTGGGAGGAGGTGGCCTCCTTCGCCTCCTTCGGCTTCTGCAAGGCCCACGCCGCCGCCTTCGCCGTGCCCACCTACCAGTCGGCCTGGCTCAAGGCCCACTACCCGGCCCACTTCCTCGCGGGGGTCCTCACCCACGAGCCGGGGATGTACCCGAGGCGGTTCCTCCTCGATGACGCCCGCCGTCACGGCATCGAGGTCCTCCCCCTGGACGTGAACCGGAGCGGGCGGGACTACGTGGTGGAGGTGCT
>CAYVCH010000302.1:524-2443 GCA_964449755.1 uncultured Actinomycetes bacterium | reverse complement strand
AGCCGGGCACGGTGTGGGTGGCCCTGGCGGCGGAGGACGTGCACCACGCCCGGGGCTTCCGCGCCCCGGGCGACCGCGAGCAGGTCCGGCGCTTCGCCGAGCAGGCCGCCCTGGACCTGGTCCGGCGGTACCTGGAGGGGCGGCCCCTGCCGTCCTCGGGGCGGGGAGTCTGATGGCCCGGCCGGCGGGCCGGCGGGGGCCGCAGGCCGAGGGGGCCCCGCGGCTGTTCGTGGCGGTCGACGTGCCCTGGCCGGTGCGGCGGGCGGTGGCCGAAGCCTTCGGCCCCTGGCGCGAGCGTCTTTCCGGACCCCGGTGGGTGCCCGAGGAGAACTGGCACGTGACCGTGAAGTTCCTGGGGCGGACCTGGCCCCGCCTGGTGGGCTGGGTGCAGGGGCAGGTGGAGGCCGTGGCCGCGGCCTTCCGGCCCTTCCGCCTGCGGGTCCGGGGCGTGGGGGCCTTCCCGTCCCCGGCCCGGGCCCGGGTGCTCTGGGCCGGGGTGGAGGATCCCGAAGGGGCCCTGCCCGCCATCGCCGCTGCCCTGGACGACGCCCTGGCGCGGGAGTTCGCCCCCGAAGACCGCCCCTTCAGCGGCCACCTCACGGTGGCGCGGTCGGACCCCCCGCTCCGGCTGCCCGAGGAGTTCGCCGCCACGGCCCTCGCCAGCGAGCCCTTCGAGGTCCGGGCGCTGGTCCTGTACCGGAGCCACCTCCGGCGCCCCGCGCCCTGGTACGAGCCGCTGCAACGCTTCCCCCTGGGCGGCTGAGGGGGCCGCCCCCTTGACTTCGAACACGGGTTCGGATAAGCTGGCTTGCAAGTTCGTAACTACGGTGGTGTGATTCATGTCGGACCCGTGGGGTAAGGTGGGGCCCGTCGGCTGGCGCGCGCTCGAGGAGGCAGGCCGCATGGACCGGGACAAGATGCTCGAGGTGACCCTCTCGCAGATCGAGAAGCAGTACGGCAAGGGGGCCGTGATGCGCCTGGGGGAGCACCCCGCCGGGCAGGGGGTCTCGGTGATCCCCACCGGCTCCCTGGCCCTCGACATCGCCCTGGGGGTGGGCGGCATCCCCCGGGGACGCGTCGTCGAGGTCTTCGGCCCCGAGGGCTCGGGCAAGACCACCGTGTGCCTGCACGTCATCGCCGAGGCCCAGAAGCGGGGGGGCATTGCCGCCTTCATCGACGCCGAGCACGCCCTGGACCCCACCTACGCCCGGAACCTGGGGGTGAACATCGACGAGCTGCTGGTCTCCCAGCCCGACTCCGGCGAGCAGGCCCTGGAGATCGCCGACCTGCTGGTGCGCTCGGGGGCGCTGGACCTGGTGGTGGTGGACTCGGTGGCCGCCCTGGTCCCCCGGGCCGAGATCGAGGGCGAGATGGGCGACGCCCACGTGGGGCTCCAGGCCCGCCTCATGTCCCAGGCCATGCGGAAGCTGGCCGGCTCCCTCTCCCGGTTCGAGACGACGGCCATCTTCATCAACCAGCTCCGGGAGAAGATCGGGGTCCTCTTCGGGAACCCTGAGACGACCCCCGGCGGACGGGCGCTCAAGTTCTACTCCTCGGTCCGCCTGGACGTGCGGAAGGTGGAGAACATCAAGGACGGCACCGACGTGGTGGGCGCCCGGGTCCGGGTGAAGGTGGTGAAGAACAAGGTGGCGCCGCCCTTCCGGCAGTGCGAGTTCGACATCATCTACGGCAGGGGCATCTCCCGGGAGGGCAGCCTCCTCGACGTCGGTGTGGACCTGGAGATCGTGAAGAAGTCGGGGGCCTGGTTCACCTACGAGGGCGAGCAGCTGGGACAGGGCCGCGAGAACGCCCGCCAGTTCCTGGCCGAGCACCCCGACGTCGCCGGGGAGATCGAGCGGCGGGTCCGGGAGGCCGTGGGGCTCTCCGGCTTCGGCCCCGGGGACGAGGTGCCGGTCGTC
>CAYVCH010000302.1:0-512 GCA_964449755.1 uncultured Actinomycetes bacterium | reverse complement strand
GAGGGCGGGGAGGAGCGGCCCCCCGGGCGGGCTCGGGCGGGGGCCGGACGTCCGGCAGCGGGCTGAGGCGCCCCGTGGCGGGGACGACTGGGGCGGACGCGGCGCGGCCGCCTCCCGGCGGGGCGCGGGGACGACGCGGCCGCCGGAGCCTCCACGATCGGGCCCTGGGACTCCTGGCCGCCCGGCCCCGGACCCGGCGGGAGCTGGAGGTCCGCCTGCTCCGGGCGGGGTTCGAGGCGCGGGAGGTGGCGGAGGAGCTGGACCGCCTGGAGGCGGTGGGGCTCCTGGACGACGGGGCCCTCGCCCGGCAGCTGGCGGAGGAGACGGCCAGCCGCCGCCTGGCCGGCACCCGGGGCGTGGTGAGCGCCCTCCGGGCCCGGGGGGTGCCGCCCGACGACGGTGCGGCGTGCAGTCGACCGACTGGCGGAGCGCTCGCTCACGCTGCGGCGCGACGACGTCATTCACGCCGACACCTACGCGCTCGAAGCGCTCATCACCGGCCTGGGCAAGGT
>CAYVCH010000301.1:0-2448 GCA_964449755.1 uncultured Actinomycetes bacterium | reverse complement strand
CGCATCGGCCCCGAGGGTGCGCCCACGCCCATCGTCGGGCCGTCGGAGGTGCGAGCGGTGCACGGCGTGGGCTCGGCCCTGCTGGTGGCGGCCAAGAACGGACTGTGGCGCGTCGAGCCCGGCGAGATCACGGCGCGGCGGCTTGTGGAGGGCGAATTCTGGGCGGTGACGGCCACACCGCAGGGCTTGGTGGCCGTGCCCAAAGAGGCCGATGTCCTGGTCAGCCAGGACGAAGGCCGCCATTGGCAGACCTGGGAGCCCGCTGTCCAGGCCACCGAGCAGCTCGCCGCGATCCTGGCGATGCAGGCCGACAGCGGGCAGCGCACGATCACCGTGTCCAAGCTCGTGATGGACCTGCACACCGGCAAGGCCTTCTTCGGCAAGCAGTACGAATGGATCTGGATCGACCTCGTCGGTGCGGCCATGGTGTTGCTCACCGTCACGGGCCTGGTGATGTGGTGGCGCGGCCAGCGTCGCAAGGTGGCGCAACTGGCGCAATTGCAGGCGAGCCCTCGCCCCGCGGCGCAGCCGCACATCGTTTGAATCCGCTCCGATGGGGCTCGCCTATGGCCTGCTGGGCCTGTCGGCCCTGGCGCTGTTGTGGGCGGCCCTCGTCGTCGCCCAGGCGGAGGCCGCCGCCGTCCTCGGGCGGCGGGGGGGCCTGGCGGTCTGGGCGGCCACCTCCGTCGCGCTTCTGGGATGGGTGGGGCTGGGGGCGCCGGCCCTGGGGAGCCCAAGGGGCGTCCCCGCCGCCACCGCGGTGTCGGCGGTCGGGCTGCTCGTCGTGCTCCTGACCGCGGCCCTGGTGGAGGCGCTCGGGGCCGAGCGGGGGCTCCGCCTCGCCGAGGGACGGCGTCAGCTGGAGCGGGCCGAGGAGCTGCTGCAGGGCGTGGAGGCCATCGTCTGGGAGGCGGATCCGGTCACCTGGCGGTTCACCTTCGTGAGCCAGGGGGCGGAGCGGATCCTGGGCTACCCGGTCCGCCGGTGGCTGGACGAGGCGGACTTCTGGGTGCGCCACGTCCACCCCGCGGATCGGGACGCGGCGGTCGCCTCCTGCCGGGCCGCCACCGAGGGGGGCAGGGACCACGCGCTCGAGTACCGGATGGTGGCGGCCGACGGACGGGAGGTGTGGCTGCGGGACGTCGTGCGCCTCGTGAAGGACGCCGCGGGGCGGCCCTGGCGTCTGCGGGGGGTCATGGTCGACGTCACCGAGCGGCGACGGGCCGAGGAGCGCTACCGGAGCGTCTTCGAGCACGCCACCGAGGGGATCTTCGCCACCACCCTGGACGGGCGGTACCTGGCGGTCAACCCCGCCCTGGCCCGGATGGTGGGGTACGCCTCCCCCGAGGAGCTGATGGCGGCCGTTCGCGACGTCACCGAGGTCTTCGTCGACCCGGCCCGGCGGCGCGAGCTGGTCCGCCTGGTGGAGGAGCGGGGGGCGGTGACGGGCTTCGAGTACGAGGCCCGGAGGCGCGACGGCAGCCCCCTGTGGGTATCGGAGAACGTGTGGGCCCTCCGGGACGCCGACGGCCGAACGGTCGGCCTGGAGGGGACGGTCCTCGACACCACCGAGCGGAAGCTGATCGAGGACGAGCTCCGCCGCTCCGAGGAGCGCTACCGTCTCCTCTTCGAGCGCAACCCCCAGCCCATGTGGGTCTTCGACTGCGAGACCCTCCGCTTCCTCGCCGTCAACGAGGCCGCCGTCCGCGTCTACGGCTACTCCCGGGAGGAGTTCCTGGCCATGACCATCAAGGACATCCGCCCCCCGGAGGACGTGCCGGCCCTGCTGGACGTCGTCCAGGCCGAGCGCCCCGAGCTGGACCACGCCGGCATCTGGCGCCACCGGCGGAAGGACGGCTCGGTCATGCAGGTGGAGGTCGTCTCCCACGCCCTCACCTTCGACGGCCGCCCCGCCAGGCTGGTGCTCGCCACCGACGTCACCGAGCGGGAACGGGAACGGCAGGAGCGCCGGCGGGCGGAGGCGAGGTTCCGTGCCCTCGTCGAGCACCTGCCGGCCGTCACCTACATCGAGGAGTCGGTACCGGGCGAGGGCGGCATCGCCCAACCGGTGTACGTGAGCCCCCAGATCGAGGCCCTCCTCGGCTACGGCCCCGGGGAGTGGATCGGTGAGCGTGTGTGGGAGCGGGCCCTCTGCCCCGAGGACCGCGAGCGGGTGCTGGCCGAGGAGGACCGGACGAACCGCACCGGGGAGCCCTTCGAGGTCGAGTACCGGCTGTGCGCCCGGGACGGCCGCACCGTCTGGGTCCACGACGTGGCCGTGCCGCTGCCCGAGGAGTCGGCCCAGCGCACCGTCTGGCTCGGGGTCATGCTGGACGTCACCCCCCGCAAGGAGGCCGAGGCCGCCCTGCGGGAGAGCGAGGAGCGCCTGCGGGTCCTCCTGGAGGAGGTCCCCGCCGTCATCTGGACCACCGACCCGGAGCTGCGGTT
>CAYVCH010000300.1:0-2449 GCA_964449755.1 uncultured Actinomycetes bacterium | reverse complement strand
GTGACCGCGGACATGGCTCCACCCCCTTCTGCGCTGGCGCCAGGAGCATAGCCCCGCCGCCCCGGAGGCTGCCGTCCAGACCCGGGGGGGCCGCGCGGGCGCTCCGGGGAGGATCCGGAGCCGCCCCGCCGGCCGAGCCCTACCCGACGACCGTGATCTCGATGGACCTCTGCCCGAGGATCACCCGGTCCTGAAGGATCCGCCGGGCCACCTGGAGGTTGGGCTCGACGACCAGCTCGGCCACCAGGTGGTTGTTCTGCTCGGCGGTCCGCAGCTCCTGGAGCAGGTCCTCGAAGGTGGCGGGCTCCTGGCCTTCCTCCCCGTCGTCGAACACGCAGAAGAAGCACGCGCCCAGGCCTCCTCCCCGGACCACCAGGGACCCGCCGAAGGCGGCGTCCCTGGGCACCCGCAGGCGGAGGTCGACGGGCACCTCCGTGGTGCTGCCCTCCGGCAGCAGGAACACGCGCAGCTTGATCCTCTCGCCGGGCAGGACGGGAAGCCTCTTCCGCTCCCGCAGCTCCGGCCGGAGCGAGCTTGCGGAGAGCACCCGCCTGATCCGTGCCGTGAGGTGCCGCTGGGTGATCACGCTGTCGGCGCTCACCCCCGTGAACCGGACCTCGCCGAAGGGGTTCTCCTGGATTCGTTCCAGGTAGGAGAACAGCTCGAAGATGCTCTCGAAGGACGCGTCGAAGGGGGAGAAGTGCATGTTATCCCGGACCAGGCGGAACGGCTCCCCCGAGGGACCGATCCCATCGATGGTGAACGTCAGCGTGACGGTCCCGTCCCCGATCCGGTCGAACACGACGTCCTGGTTCAGGAGCAGGTGAAACGCCGCGAGGAACGGGAGGAGGGGGAAGAACGACGACCGGGTCTTGATCACCTGGGTCTGTCCGGCCCTGAACCTGCCGAGGTCCGGGTTCGTCACCCCGCTGCTGACGGGCACCATCGCCGGGAGCGTCCCCTCCACCCCCCGGATGCCCGTCAGGCGGTCCTGGTCGATGGTGCCGTGGAACTCCGCCAGGTTGGCGACCTTGAAGGGGCCGAACAGGTTGCTCGGGTCGCGCACCACCGTGACCACGTCGGCCGCATTCATGCCCATGACGGTGCTTCCGTCCCAGAAGAAGGGATGGCCGAAGGCCACGACCAGGTCCCCGCACACGGCGGTGACGGTCCCCACGCCGGCGAAGGTGAGGTCCCCGGCGCTGACCGTGGCCCCCACGGCGTCCCCGGCACCGAGGGGCTCCCCGGCCGGGGCCGTCCCGCGGAGGGCACCGGCCCGGTAGGGCACGAAGGGCAGCCCGCTCCGGTCCAGGACCGTCCGGAGGGCATCCATGGCCCTGCCGTTGAGACCCGAGACGGCCAGGGGGATCCGGAGCTGCTCCGCCTCGGAGGGAAAGTCACCCACGGGGACCCCCGCCGCCCGGGCGGCCCGCGCCCGTAGCTCCCGGGTCAACGGCACCGTGGGAGCGGGGCGGACCGCCGGCGTCGCGGCGGTCGCGGTGGCCGGCGTGCCCCCTCCCGAGCTCGGGTCGTCGAACAGGCCCAGCATGGCCTCGGCCGGGGTGAGTCCACCCACCGTCTGATCGGCGGCGAAGAACCCGTAGGAGATGGACCCCACCAGCCGGTCGCGGATGTAGACCGGCGAGCCCGAGAACCCGAAGGCGATTCCCCCGGTCTGCCGGATCACTCGCCCCGACACCTGGACCAGGACGAAGTCGATGCCGGGAGCGATCCCGTCCGGGAGCACCCCCAGGATCTCCACCGTGAACGAGACCGGATCCCGGCCCTCGACCACCGTCCACCCGGTGCCCTTCATCCCGGGCCTGAGGTCGGCCACGGGGAAGACGTCGGGCCGGTCGACACAGCGGGGCGGCACGGCCGAAGCCGCCGGCACGGCGACCAGGGCGGCGGCGAGCACAGCCCCCGAGAGGATGGCGCCGAGAAGGCGCGGACACCTGGCGAGCGGGTTCCTTCGTCCCATGAGTCCCTCCCCCTCCAGTAGCCCGGACCCTAGTGCGGTGATGCCGCCACGGTCAACGGGGGATCTCCCGGATGGAGAGGGCCGCTGCCGCGGGGGCCCCCGCCGTCCGTCCCCCGCTTACAGACGCCCGGGGAGCCCCCCAGGGTTCCCCGACCCGCCGGTCAGCTGCTCCGTCTCCGGTGACCCACCGACCGGGAGGCCCGCCCTCACCGGCTCGGGCCGGGGATCCAGCACCGGACGGTGGTCCCGGCGCCGGGGGCGCTGACGACGCGGCACCACCCCCCGGCAGCCTCGGCCCGTTCCAGCATGGCCGGCAGGCCGAGGTGCCCCGGCCTGGGCCGCCCCAGGACGCCGGGGTCGAATCCCCGCCCGTCGTCGGCGACCTCCAGAGCGACCCCGTCCTCCACGGAGCGGAGCGACACCCGCACCCGGGACGCGCCGGCGTGTTTGCGCACGTTCGTCAGGGCC
>CAYVCH010000299.1:0-2457 GCA_964449755.1 uncultured Actinomycetes bacterium | reverse complement strand
GCCCCCTAACCGCTTAGCAGGCGGCTGCTTTCGGCCACTCAGCCACGTCTCCGCCGCCGATTGTAGATGAGCCCCGCCGGCCCGCCGGGCGCCCCCGGGGCCCGGCCCGTCCGCTCAGTCGGGCGGGATCGCAGGGGCCCCCGGGTGGCGCTCGGCCGCGGCGCGGGCGGCGCGGGCAACGGCCCGCACCACGTCGTCTCGGGCCACGATCCCCACGGGCCGGTCGCCGGGCCCGAGGACCGGGAGACGGTTGACGCCCAGCTCCTCCATGAGCAACGCCACCCGCGACACCGGCGTGTCGGCCCGGACCGTGACCACGTCCTTCGTCATCAGCTCCCTGACCCGGTGCTCCGCCAGAGCCCGGTCAGTCCGCAGGAAGGGCCCGGTGGTGGGACTCCGGGGTCCGGCGCCCGCCCGCTCCATGAGGTCGCCCAGGGTCACGATCCCCACCACCCGGTCCCCCTCCACCACCGGCGCCCCGGTGACGCCGGCGTGGGCGAGGGCGTGCACGGCCTCCGAGGCCGACACGTCGGGCGTGAGCGTCACCACGCCGCTGGTCATGACCTCCCGGACCACCCCGAGGAGCTCGTCCAGGAACCCGGCGGGGTCCGCCGCTGGCATCCCCACCCCCATGAGGCCTCCTTCCCCGAGAAAGCGTGCCCACCGCCCGGCCGGGGGGCAGCGGTCCTCCGGCCCCCGCCGAGGGGGACCTTCGTCCCACCGGCCCGGGGGCCCCGGCCTCAGCGGGCCAGCCGCCCGTGGCGTTCCAGGATGTCCAGGGTCCGGTCGATGGGCAGCGCGTGCAGGACGTGTCCCTCCCGCCCCCGGGTGGTCTCGGCCCGGAACAGCGCGTTCACCACGGCCTCCTCCACGGCCTCCACGGTGGCGGCGAAGAGGGGGCTGAAGGCGGAGGGCGCCGGACCGTCCAGGACCGCCCGGACCTCGACCGTGCCGTCGGGGCTCCTGGGGGGCAGGGTCCGGGCCGTGGAGAAGGCGATCATGAGCTCCCCGGAGGTGTTGCCGGCGTGGGAGCCCGTGCGGGCAAGACCCAGGCCGGCCCGGACGGCGAGGCGGCGGACCTGGTGGGGCAGCAGGGGCGCGTCGGTGGCCACCACGCACACGCACGAGCCCTCCTCGCTCCCCTCCGGCATGAGGTCGGTGATCTCGCGCCCCACGGGCACCCCATCGATGCGCAGGTCCGGCCGGCGCCCGAAGTTCGTGAGCACGAGGGCACCGACGGTGAAGCCCCCGTCCTCGGCGGGCAGCACCCGGGAGGCCGTGCCGATGCCGCCCTTGAAGTCGAAGCAGGCCATGCCGGTCCCGGCCCCCACGCAGCCCTCGGCCACCTCGCCCCCGGCGGCGGCCTCCAGGGCGGCCCAGACGTCCTCCTCGGTGAGGGGGAAGGAGAAGACGTCGGAGAGGAAGGAGTCGTCGCATTCGGAGACCACCGGCATGTAGCCCTCCGCGGTCCCGGGGTGGCGGGCGATCCAACGGGCGGTGGCGTGGTAGGCCAGGCCGATGAGGAGGCTGGAGGTGAGGACGATGGGGGTCTGGAGGATGCCCCACTCGTTCAGCTGGTTGATGCCGATGACCTCCCCGTAGCCGTTCAGCACGTGGGTCCCGGCGTAGACTCGCTCCTCCCAGGGCAGCCCGGCCGTGGGGAAGATGGCGGTGACCCCGGTGCGGACGGCGCCCCGGCCGTCAGGGGAGGGGTCCCGGACCACCGTCCGGTGCCCCACCCGCACGCCCGCGACATCGGTGATAGCGTTGCGCGCCCCCGGGGGAAGGCGGCCGACGCGTACGCCATAGGCGCGGGCCCGGTCGCGCTCCACGGTCCTCCTCCACGCCTGGGGAACCGGCCGATCGTATCGCGGCCACCCCTCGGCCCGGTACCCGCACGGACCGCCCCCAGCGACGAGGGGCGGCGGTGTGGCTGGCGCCTTGCGGCGACGGGCACACCGAGGACAACCAGACCGGCGGCAGCCCTCACCCCCCACGGGCTGCTACGATCCCCCCGGTTCGAGATGGCCGTCCTCGCCCTGGGGGTCTCCTACCGCGCCGCCTCCATCGAGCTGCTCGAGCGGCTCGCCTTCGGCGAGGACGACCTGGTCAAGGCCTACCGGGGGGCCGCCGACCTGGACGGCCTCCGGGAGGCCGTGATCCTCTCCACCTGCAACCGGGTGGAGGCCTACGGGGCCGTCGACGCCTACCACGCGGGGTTCCTCGCCCTGAAGCGCCTCCTCACGGACGGACGGCTGGTGGACGAGGACGAGCTCGTCGAGCCCCTCTACGCCCACTACCAGCGGGACGCCGCCGAGCACCTGTTCCGGGTGGCGGCGGGCCTGGACTCCATGGTCCTCGGGGAGCCCCAGATCCTCTCCCAGGTGCGGGAGGCCCACCGCCCCGCCGTCGCCCACGGCGCCGACCATGTCCTCGCGGCCGACCACCCGCTCCTGG
>CAYVCH010000298.1:0-2469 GCA_964449755.1 uncultured Actinomycetes bacterium | reverse complement strand
AAGCGCCTCCCGGGTCGTGGTGGTTCACCTCCCGCGGGGGCTGGACGACGCCGCCCGCGCCGTCCTGGAGGTGGCCGACCGGGTGCTCGTCGTCCTCACCCTGGACGTCCTGGCCTTTCGCAGCGCCGCCCGTGCCCTGGAGGTCCTGGCCGACCTGCAGGGGAGGGTGGACTTCGTGGTGAACCGGGCGGGCCGGGCGGAGGTGACCCCGAAGGACGTCGAGCGGGCCTTCGGGCGCCCGCCCCTGGCGGTGATCCCCCGGCACCCGTCGGTCCCGGGCTTGCAGGACCGGGGACGGCTGCTGCCCCTGCGGGGGCGCACGGGCCGGGCCCTGGACCGGCTGGCCCGCCGGCTCCTGGAGGAGGGGGCGTGAGCCCGGCCCGGCTGCCCTCGGGGTCCGGGGACGTCCTGGCCGGCGTCCGGCGGACCCTCCGGGAGCGTCTGCTCGAGCGGATCGACGCCCGCGAGCTGGGCGCCGTCCCCCGGGCGGAGCGGCGGCTGCGCGTGCGCGAGGAGGCCCTGGCCATCCTGCGGAGCGAGGGGCACATCCTGCCCCGACGCGCCCTGGCGCAGGTGGTGGGCGAGGTGTCCGACGAGGTCGTCGGGTTCGGCTCCATCGAGGTCCTGCTCAAGGACCCCGAGGTGACCGAGGTCATGGTGAACGGGCCCGGCGACGTGTACGTGGAGCGGAAGGGGCGGATCGAGAGGGTGCCCGATGGCCTGTTTGAGGGGGAGGAGGCCGTCCTGCACCTGATCGAGCGGATCGTGGCCCCGCTCGGCCTCAGGGTCGACGAGTCATCGCCATGGGCGGATGCGCGACTTCCTGACGGCAGCAGGGTCCACGCCGTGATCCCGCCCCTTTCGCTCTGCGGTCCCGTCCTCACCGTGCGGAAGTTCTCCCCCGTCCCCTTCGGCCCCGACGACCTGGTGGCGGGCGGCACGCTGGGGCCGCGCATGCTCGCGTTCCTGGCCGCCTGCGTGCGAGGACGGGCCAACATGGTGATCTCGGGGGGCGCCAGCTCGGGCAAGACCACCCTCCTCGGGGTCCTGTCCTCCTTCGTCCCCGACGAGGAACGCCTCATCACCATCGAGGACGCCGCCGAGCTCCGGCTGGCGAAGCCCCACGTCGTCGCCCTGGAGGCGCGGCCGCCCAACGTGGAGGGCAGGGGCGAGGTGACCGTCCGCGACCTCGTCCGCAACGCCCTCCGGATGCGCCCGGACCGAATCATCGTGGGCGAGGTCCGCGGCGGGGAGGCCCTGGACATGCTCCAGGCCATGAACACCGGCCACGACGGCTCCCTCTCCACGGCCCACGCCAACTCCCCCCGTCACCTGCTCTGGCGGCTGGAGACCATGGCCCTCATGTCCGACGTGGACCTGCCGGCCCCCTACGTCCGGGAGCAGGTGGCGGCGGCCGTCGACGTCGTGGTGCACATGGCCAGGCTCAGGGACGGCCGGCGGGTGGTGTTCCAGGTGGCCACCGTGGAGGGGCTGCGTGAGGGCGAGCCGGTGGTCTCCGAGGTCTTCTCGTTCCGGCCCCGCCTGGGCAGGAGCGGGGGGTTCGTGGCCAGCGGGGTCCGGCCACCCCTGGCCGACGTCCTGGCCGAGCGGGGCGAGCACCTGCCCGACGAGCTGTTCCGCCCCGGGTGCGACCGGTGAGTGGCGCCCCGCTGTCGGCCGGACTGGCGACCGTCGCCGTCCTGTTGCTCGGGCTCGCCCTCCGCCGTGCCGAGGTCGAGGGCGTCCGTCTGCGGGCGGGAGCTGCCCGCCACCCTCGCCGCCGGACGAGCACTTCCGGCCTCGCCGCGCTCCGCCGTCGGGCCGGTCCGCAGGCCCTGGTCCTCCTCGGCGCCCTGGGGGGCCTCGTCTCGGCGGGGGTGGGTGGAGCGGCGGTCGGGGTCGGGCTCGCCCTTCTCGTCCCCCTGGCCCTTCGGCGCAGGGAGGCAGCCAGGCGTTCCCGACTCCTGGAGGGCCAGCTCCTGCAGGCCGTCGGGGCGGTGGCGTCGGCCGTGCGTGCCGGCCTCTCCCTGCGCCAGGCGCTGGCGTACGCGGCGGACGAGGTGGAGCCGCCCCTGGCTTCCTCCCTGCGGGAGCTGGTGGCCCGGGCGGAGCTGGGTGAGCCGCTGGAGGTCACGCTGGAGCGGTGGGCCGAGGACGCCGGCGCCGACGTCCGCCTGGTGGCGGCGGTGCTTCGCCTGCACCGGCGCACGGGCGGCGACCTCCCGTCGGTGCTGGACCGGCTCGCGGCCACCCTGCGAGCCCGCCGCAGGGCGGTGGGTGAGCTCCGGGCCCTCACGGCCCAGTCCAGGCTCTCGGGGACGATCCTGGGGGCCCTGCCCGTGGCCTTCTTCGCCTTCCTCGGCCTGACGTCGAGGCGGGACCTGGTCGTCGCCCTGACCTCGCCGGCGGGCAGGGCGGCCATCGGCGCCGGGCTCGTCCTGGACGTTCTGGGCTTCCTGTGGGTCCGCC
>CAYVCH010000297.1:1502-2486 GCA_964449755.1 uncultured Actinomycetes bacterium | reverse complement strand
CGCAGCGACGACGAGCGCGTGTTCGCTGCCGTGACCCGCACGCTCCGGGCGGCCGGGTCGTCGGGCGGCACCAGCTCCCCGTCCACCCCGGCGCGGACGAGTTCGGGGAGGCCGCCGAGGGCGGTGCCGACGACGGGGACGCCGCAGGCAAGGGCCTCGAGGACGGCGAGGGGTTGGTTCTCGTACCAGCGGGACGGCACCGCCACCACGGAGGCGGACCGAACCACCTCGCGGACCCCGTCGGCCGGCAGGCGGCCGTGGAACCGGACCCGGTCCCCGATGCCGAGGGCCCGGGCCCGACGCTCCAGCTCGGCCCGGGAGGGCCCGTCGCCCGCGACGTCCAGGCTCGCCCCGCCGAGGAGGGCCACCGCCTCGAGCAGCACGTCCACCCCCTTCTCGGGCGACAGCCGGCCGACGAAGGCGACGCCGCCGCCGGGCCGCTCCTTTGGCCGGAGCGCCTCGGCGTCGACGAAGTTGGGGACCCAGCGGAGGCGGTCGGGGAAGACGTGGGCCTCCCGCATCTTCGCCTCCATGAACCGGCTGGGGCAGACGAAGCGGTGGACCGGGCCGTAGGCGCCGGCGAACGTGTGGAGCGCAAGCTCCAGCGCGCTGGCGGCGCTCGCCGCCAGGGACCCCCGGTTACACCGTCTGAGCAGAGGCTGGTAGAAGCGGCGCCCCAGGCAGGCCTCGCAGATCCGCCCGTGGTCGAGGAACCGGTAGGTGGGGCAGGCGAGCTTGTAGTCGTGGAGGGTCATGACGGTCGGGACGCGCCAGCGACGGAGGGGGGCTAGGACCGAGGGCGAGAGCTGGTGGTAGACGTTGTGGACGTGGACTAGGTGGGGACGGAAGGCCTCGAGGACCCGGCCCATGCCCCGGGCGGCCGAGGCCGACCAGAGCATCCTTCCGAGCCCCCGGAGCTTGCCCAACGCCGTGGCGGGGGGCGGGTCGAACTCCACCCGGGCGGGAAACCAGGTCTCGAAGGGG
>CAYVCH010000297.1:0-1487 GCA_964449755.1 uncultured Actinomycetes bacterium | reverse complement strand
CGAGGTTCTCCGGGTGGGCCATGGCGAAGAAGGCCACCTCGTGGCCGCGGCGGGACTGAAGGGCGGCCAGGTCGAGGGCGTAGGCCTCCGCGCCGCCGCGACGGTGGAGGAACTTGTTGACGTGGAGGATCCTCAAGGCGGCCAGGCCGGGGCCTCGGAGGTCTCCGACAGACGCCGGGCGGCGACCGCCGCCGAGGCGAGGGCCACGAAATACCAGAGGACCGCGAGCTGGGTGATGACGTTCGACACGACGCTCAGGAGCGCGAGGGCGGAGGCTGCGCCGGCGAAGGCGACCACCACCCCGCGCGGCAGGCCCATGCGGGCCCCCCGGAGTCCACGGACGGCGACGGCCCCGAGCCTCCAGAGGAGCCAGAGGTAGGCCGCCATCCCGATGAGGCCGATCTCGACGTAGACCCGGATGAAGTCGTTGTGAGGTTCCTTGGCGACGGCGGTGCTCGCCTGCACCGTCCGCAGGCCTTCCCCGAGGAGGGGGCTGTCGGACAGCTCCAGGGCCTGCTCCCAGTAGGACAGGCGCCAGACGAGCGAGTTGGCGGGGGCTCCCGAGGCGGTGGTCGTGAGCTCCAGGTCCTGGAAGCGGGCGGCGACGGTGGGGACGGTGAGGACCACCACGACCACGGCCAGGCCGAGCACGCCGAGCACCGTCCTGCCGTGGGCCAGGCCGACGACGAGCAGCCCCACGACCAGGGCGATCCAGGCGCTCCTGGTGAAGGTGAGGAGGAGGGCGGCGCCGGCGGGCAGGAGGAGCCCCGCCAGGGCGACCTTGGTCCGGAAGGAGACGAAGGGAAACAGGGAGACGGCCAGGACGACGACGAGGACGAGGTACATGGCGAGCGGGTTGGGGTGGAGGAAGGTCCCCTGGACCCGCCCGAAGCTGCCCGAGACGTGGAGGCCCGTGCGGGCGGCGGCCTGGTAGAGGGCGACCGCCACGGGGACCAACGCGGAGGCGAGGACGGCGGTGAGGAGCTGGCGGAGGCGGCGGTCGTCGACGAGGACGCGGTCGAGGACGAGGGCAATGGCGGCGAGGGTGGCGAACCGGAGGACGTCCTGGGCGGCGGCCACCGGTTCCCGGGCACCCACCAGGGAGAGGGCGCCGGCCGCGGTCAGGGCGAGGAGGGGCCCCGCGAGGGGTGTGCGGAAGGGCCCGTCGGGTCGCGGCCGGGTGAGGAGCCAGGCGGTGGCGGCCCCCAGGAACACGACGGACAGGATCCCGGCGGCCCCCAGCGTCCCCCCCGACCCTGCCTTGAGCGCGTCCAGGCTCGCCCGGAGGAGCACGATGGCCAGGACGAAGGCCTCGAAGCGGGCGAAGACGAGGGTGCCAAGGCCGGCTGCGGCCAGGGCGAGGAGGGGGAAGACGATGCCGGCCCGGGGTCCTCCCTGGGCGAGGCCAAGCCCGCCGGCGGCCGCGAGGCCACCCACGGGGAGCAGCCACCGGCGAGCGGCACGAGCGGGCCGAGGCCCCGCGAGGG
>CAYVCH010000296.1:0-2488 GCA_964449755.1 uncultured Actinomycetes bacterium | reverse complement strand
CCGTGTGGATGGTGCCCCTCCGCCGCGGGCCGCTGCGGGAGGTGAAGGGCACCCTGGCCCTCGAGGAAGAGGCGCTCCTCTTCACGGCGAGCGACGGCTCGACCCGCCGGATCGCCCTGGCCGCCATCGGCCGCGTGCGCCGAATCCTGGGCTCCCCGGTGCTGCTCGTGGACCACCTGGAGGGTGGCGAGCGGACCCGGACCGCCTTCTACTTCGTCCCTCCCCCGCCGCTGCCGGGGGAGCCCACCACCGCCGCCCGCCCGCGGAAGCTGCGCCGAGACTCCGTGACCTACCTGGGGATGGAGAACCGCCTGCATCGGGAGGCCCTCCGGGCCTGGGTCCGGGCCGTACGGGACGCCCGACGCCGCGCTGGCGGCGGCCGCTCATGCTCCTTCCCCCAACGTTGAGGCTGTTGCACGAAGTCCCCGGGCGCACTGGACTCCGCAAGATGTGGGCGGATTTGTTCCAGACACCCCAACATCTGCTGGGTGCCTTCGGCCAGAAGGGGGACGGACGATCCGCCACCACGTCTGCACCGAGTCCGAGGCGGGGGCGCGACAACCTCTCCGCCCGCGAGACCGAGGAGGTCCTGGCCTACTGCCGGGCCAACCGGATCACCCTCGTACCAACCTCCCCTCGGGGAAGACCGGTTCCTCCCCGCCGCCCAGGATCACGTCGAAGAACAGCTCCCCGCGGACGACGGCGTCAAGTCTGCGCACCGTCCGGTCCAGGGGCGCCGCCTCGGCGGCGCCAACGGGGACCACGTCCCCCCCGGGCGGCGCCTCGAAGGCGGTGAGCTCGGCGACGAGGTCGCTGTTGTGGTCGGCCCCCTTCAGGGCCGCAAGGAGGTCGTCCAGGGACTCCGGCCCCGTCCCACCTTCCCCCCCTCCGGGGGAGGGCGGAACGTCCCCGAGGCCAAGGCCCTGGCCGCCCCGGACGACGAGCTGGAGGAGCCCGGACGCCGACTCGGGAACGCGGAGGTGCAACCGCTCGATACGCCTGGGGCCGCGCGGCGGGCGAAGCGTCACGGTGACCGTGAGGGTGTCGCCCGGCAGGGCGGAGACGGGGCCCTCCTCGACGGGTTCCGGGCTCGAGGTGGACGCCACCGCCACCCTGGTGATCTCCAGGGACCGTCGTTCTTGGGTCACCTCGCCCTGGAGCCGGAAGGCCGTGATCCGCACCGCCTCGAAGGGGTTCCGGAGGATGGCGCTGAGGTTGTCCCCGGGTCCGAAGAGGGCGTCGATGGCGACGTCGAAGTCGGAGTCGAACAGGTCCGACCGGTGGAGACGGAAGGGCCGGCCTCCCCGCCGGGTCCCCCTGATGGTCCAGCCGAGCTCGGCGGAACCCGCGCCGATACGGTCGAAGGTACGGTCGAACTCGACCAGGGCGGCGAGGAAGGCAATGAAGTCCAGGTCGGGGAAGTCGCGGACGAGACGGGTCACGCCGGTGCGGCGGCGCCCGAGGTCGGCATTGCGGAGGCGGACCACGACCGGCGTGAGCGGCGGAAACCGACCCGCCACCCCCGCCACCCCGGCGAGCCGGTCCTGAGTCAGGAGCCCGTGGGCCCGGCCCACGTTGGCCAGCTTGAACGGGAAGAAGACGTTTCGTACCACCCCAAGCACGGAGCCGCCGTTCAGCCCCAGCCGGGTGGGGCCGGAGAAGAAGAAGGGGTGGCCGAAGGCCACGCTCCGGGCCCCAAGGCGGGCCGTGGTGGTGCCGATGCCAACCAGGGTGAGGTCACCGTAGGAGATCACCGCCGAGTACACGGACCCCGGCCGCAGGGGGTCCCTGGGCTCTCCTCGGCGGAGGGCTCCGGCCCGGCCGCCGCCGTACACGACGAAGGGCAGGCCCTCCCGGCTGACCCACTCCCGGAGGAGGTCGAGGCGCTGCCCCACAAGGCCCGACACGGCCAGGGGGATCGCAAGCTGGCGCATCTCGCCGCTCCCCCCCGCTGCCCCCGCCGCGACCCGCTGCAGCTCGGGGCTGAGGTCCACCCTGGACTTCCAGGCGGACCGGGCCGGAAGGCGGTTCGGGTACCGGAGGACTTCGAGCATGGGCTCGGCGGGGGTGAGCCCCGCCACGGTGAAGTCGCCCCCGAGAAAGCCGTATGCGACCGCCCCCACCAGGCGCCCACCGACGGAGACGGGGGACCCCGACATGCCCGCCACCACCCCGCCCGTGCGGTCGATGAGGTCGCCGAAGAGTTTGACCAGGATGAGGTCGATCCCGGGCGCGATGCCGTCGGGTTGCACGCCGAGGATGCGGACCCCGAAGGGCTCAACGCGGGTGCCCTGGATCACCGTGAGGCCCGTTCCGACCATCCCCGGCCGGAGGGCGGAGACGGGAAGGAAGGAGACCCCGGCGAGGGTGGGCAGGGCCCGCGAGAATCCGGCCGCCGGGGCCTGAGAGGCGAGGGCCGAGGGCAGCAGTGACGCCGCCAGGCACAGGGCGAGGGCGAGCCTCGCCGGGGCGAGTCTGGGCAACGGAA
>CAYVCH010000295.1:0-2505 GCA_964449755.1 uncultured Actinomycetes bacterium | reverse complement strand
GTGAGCCCCTCCTGAGCGGGCGCCGGGGCCACGAGGGCGAGGCCGAGGACGAGGCGCCCCCCGGAGAGGGCGTCCAGGGTCGCCGCCTCCTTGACCAGGAGCCCGGTGGGGCGGATGGGCCCCACCGCCACCATCGTGACCAGGTCCACCCGGCGGGTGACGGCGGCCGCCGCCGCCAGGACGGCGAAGGGGTCGTAGCTGTCGTAGGCCACCCGGTCCAGGACGGCGACGCTGGCGAAGGGCCCGGCCTCGGCGCGCCGGGCCCACTCCACGAGGATCTCCCCGGTGGCGCCGGGGACGGTGTTCGGCAGCCCCACCCCGATCCGCATCCGCTCCCTCCCGCGGGAATCTCCTACCACGCCAGACGGCCCCCGGTCAGCTCCGGCCGCGGCCGTCACGTTCCGCTATCACGCCGGGCCCGCCAGGGTCAGCTGGCCCCCGTCGACCACGAGGACGGCCCCGGTGATGAAGGAGGCGGCCGGCGAGCAGAGGAAGACGGCGGCGGCGGCCACCTCCTCGGGGGTCCCCCACCGGCCCATGGGCACCTGGGCCAGGGTCCGCCGCTCCAGCTCCGGGTCCTCCCGGAGGGCGGCGGTGAGGTCGGTGGCGATCCACCCGGGCGCGAGGGCGTTCACCCGCACCCCCCGGGAGGCCCACTCGGCCGCCGCCGTCCGGGTGAGGCTCACCAGGGCGGCCTTGGCAGCGGCGTAGTAACTGAGGCCGGGGGTGCCGGCGAGTCCGGCCACGGAGGCCATGTTGAGGACGCACCCCGAGCCCTTGGCCAGGAGGACCGGCGCGACCGCCCGGGTGGCGGCGAAGGCCGAGACCAGGTTCACGCCCAGGTACTTCTCGAATCCCTCGGGGCGCGTGTCCTGGAGGGGGGCCCGGAAGGGGGCGGCCCCGGCGTTGTTCACGAGGACGTCGACGGTGCCGAAGGCCTCCACGGCCCGGGCCACGACCTGCTCGGCGGAGGCGGGGTCCGCGGCATCGGCCACCACCGGGAGGGCCCGCCGGCCGGCGGCCTCCACCGCCCGGGCGGTCTGACGCAGCTCGGCCTCGCCCCGGGCGGTGAGGACCACGTCGGCCCCGGCCTCGGCCAGGGCCAAGGCGACGGCGCGGCCGATGCCGCGGCTGGCACCGGTGACGATGGCCACCTGGCCGCCCAGGGAGAAGCGCTCGGCGAGGCCCACGGCGGGCATACAACCACAGGCGGGGCGTCGTCGTCTGGGGGCGGGCGGCTGGCGGGTTCCCCAGGCGGCGGGTTGCCGAGGCGGGCGGCGGGGCTCCGTTCGCCGGACCCACCCACCCTCCTTTGCTCGCTCCGCCCCGCCGTCCGCCCCCAGGCGCCCCGATCCTCGCAGCCAGGGGGGCGCCGGGTTCGGTACGCTAGGCGCGCCATGGCCCGCCCGCCCATCGACCCGCTGGACTTCCTGGACCTCGACCACCTCCTCACCGAGGAAGAGCGGGCCATCCGGGACACCGTCCGGGAGTGGGTCCGGGACCGGGTCCTGCCGGAGGTCGGCGAGTGGTTCGAACGGGGCGAGTTCCCCGTGGACCTGGCCAAGGAGCTGGGCGGTATGGGCCTGCTCGGGATGCACCTCACGGGCTACGAGTGCGCCGGGACCAACGCCGTCTCCTACGGCCTGGCCTGCATGGAGCTGGAGTACGGCGACAGCGGCTTCCGGAGCTTCGTGTCGGTCCAGGGGTCCCTCTGCATGTTTCCCATCTGGCGCTACGGGAGCGAGGACCAGAGGCGGGAGTGGCTGCCCCGGATGGCCCGGGGTGAGGTGATCGGCTGCTTCGGCCTGACCGAGCCCGACGTCGGCAGCGACCCGGCCCGCATGCGCACCCGGGCCCGACGGGACGGCCGGGACTGGGTCCTGGACGGGACCAAGATGTGGATCACCAACGGCGGCATCGCCGACCTGGCGGTGGTCTGGGCGCAGACCACCGACGGCGTGCGGGGGTTCCTGGTGCCCCGGGGGACCCCGGGGTTCTCCACGGTGGACATCCACCGGAAGCTGTCCCTGCGGGCCTCGGTGACCTCGGAGCTCGTCCTGGACGGGGTCCGCCTGCCCGACGACCTCGTCCTGCCCGGCGTGGTGGGGATGAAGGGGCCCCTGTCCTGCCTCACCGAGGCCCGGTTCGGCATCGTCTGGGGGGCCATGGGGGCGGCCCGGGCCTGCTTCGAAACGGCCCTGGAGTACGCGAAGAGCCGGGTGCAGTTCGGGAAGCCCATCGCCGCCTTCCAGCTGACCCAGCGGAAGCTCGCCGACATGGCGGTCGAGCTGAACAAGGGGACGCTCCTGGCCCTTCACCTCGGACGGATGAAGGACGAGGGCCGCCTGCGGCCCCAGCAGGTGTCCATGGGCAAGCTCAACAACGTCCGGGAGGCGCTGGCCATCGCCCGGGAGGCCCGGGCGATCCTCGGGGCCAACGGGATCACCCTGGAGTACCCGGTGATCCGCCACATGAACAACCTGGAGTCCGTCTACACCTACGAGG
>CAYVCH010000294.1:0-2515 GCA_964449755.1 uncultured Actinomycetes bacterium | reverse complement strand
CGCTCGACGGCCTCCTCGCCGGTGGCAGCCTCCCCGACGACCTCGACGTCCTCGGTGAGCTCCAGGGCAGAGCGAAGGCCGTCCCGGGTCACCGGGTGGTCATCCACGATCAAGGCTCGGATCGGGGACATTGCCCTCGCGTCTCCTCCGCGCCCGTAGCGGGCGGCCCGCCCTGCGGGGCCGGCTCTAGAATAGACGGTCGAGGGGAGGGGTTCGCGGATGAGCGAGGAACAGTTCCACGGCGGTCCCGACGAGGCGGCCCAGGCGAGGGGGGGACCTTCGGAGGTCCCTCGGGAGGGCGGCGTCGAGGAGCCCACCCGGGACCAGGTCCTGGAGGCCCTCCGGAACGTCTACGACCCCGAACTGGGGATCAACATCGTGGACCTGGGGCTCGTCTACGACGTCTACATCCAGGACGGCCTGGTGGACATCACCTACACCCTCACGACCATGGGGTGCCCCATCGGTCCCCTCATCGAGCACATGATCCAGCAGGCCCTGGCCACGGTTCCCGGCGTCAAGCAGGTGCACGCCGAGCTGGCGCTGCGCCCGCCCTGGAGCCCGGACATGATGTCGGAGGAGGCCAAGGCGGCCCTGGGCTTCTTCTAGAGCCGGAGGCTGCGCGCCGGGCGGCCCCGCCGTCCGGGGTTGGCCCCTCCGGGAGCCTTGCCCCCTTGACACCGAGCCCGGACGCCGGGTACAAGGACGGTGAATCCGAGTCGGGGGATCGAAATTGATCCGCACGCGGTGCGCTGGCCAGGTGGGCGCCATGATCCCCAACCGCGTGTGCTGTCCCCGGGGGGCGTGGGCCGGGGCCAATCCTCGACTGAGCTGACCCCGGCCGCGCCCGCCTCCGCGTTCCTCCGAGGCAACCACGGCAGGAGGGAGGGAGCCATGAGCGGGTACGCGAACCCCGACGCGCTGGTCGAGACCGAGTGGCTGGCTGAGCGCCTGGACGACCCCGGGATCCGGGTCATCGAGGTGGACGAGGACACCACGGCCTACGAGAAGGGCCACATCCCGGGGGCTGTGGGCTGGAACTGGAGCACCGACCTCCACGCGCCGGTCGGCCGGGACTACGCGAGCCAGGAGCAGCTCTCGGAGCTGCTCTCCCGGGCCGGCGTGGGGCCGGACACCACGGTGGTCCTCTACGGCGGCAACAACAACTGGTTCGCCGCCTACGCGTACTGGATCCTGAAGCTCCGCGGCTTCGACAACGTGAAGCTGCTGAACGGAGGGCGGAAGAAGTGGGAGCTGGAGAGCCGGGAGCTCACCGAGGAGGTGCCGGCCTACCCCCCCAGCGGCTTCAGGATCGCGGCCCCCGAGCGGAGCGAGATCCGGGCCCTCCGGGACGAGGTGCTGGCGAGGGTCCCCGGCGGGGCCGCCTTCGTGGACGTCCGGTCCCCGGAGGAGTACCGGGGGGAGAAGCTCGCCCCCGACCACCTGCCGCAGGAGCAGGCGCAGGTGCCGGGCCACATCCCGGGGGCGGCCAACATCCCGTGGGCCAGGGCGGCCAACGATGACGGCACCTTCAAGGGGGCCGAGGAGCTGCGGGCGATCTACGAGGCCGAGGGGATCACCCCCGACCGGGAGGTCATCGCCTACTGCCGGATCGGCGAGCGCTCGTCCCACACCTGGTTCGCCCTGCGGGAGCTCCTCGGGTACCCCAACGTCAAGAACTACGACGGGAGCTGGACGGAGTACGGCTCCCTCGTGGGGGTGCCGGTGGAGAAGGGGTAGTCCGCGGGCCTGCCGGTGCTCGCGGGGAGCCGGGCCCGGGTGCCCGCCGGGGTCCCGGAAAATCCGATCGCAGAGGTGGACTTTGCCCCCGGGCGGCGGGTATGCTGGGGCCGTCGGGTGTGAGGAGGAGGGAGCCCGGTGGCCGTCAGCCAGGAGGAGCACCTCAGGGAACTGAGCAAGGGCTACCGGTTCGACTGGAAGGACCGGGTCGAGTACGTCTTCCGCCCCAAGAAGGGCCTGGACGAGGGCATCGTCGAGGAGATCTCCTGGCTCAAGGGGGAGCCCGAGTGGATGCGCCGGTTCCGGCTCAAGGCCCTCAAGCACTTCATGGCCCGGCCGATGCCCTGGTGGGGCGCGGACCTGTCGGGCATCGACTTCGGCGATATCTACTACTACCTGAAGCCCACCGAGAAGCAGGCGAAGAGCTGGGAGGACCTGCCGGAGGAGATCCGTGGCACCTGGGACAAGCTGGGCATCCCCGAGGCCGAGAAGCGGTACCTGGGGGGCGTGTCAGCCCAGTACGAAAGCGAGGTCGTGTACCACAAGATCCGGGACGAGCTCGACGCCATGGGCGTGATCTTCACCGACATGGACTCGGGCCTCCGCGAGCACCCCGACATCGTGCGGGAGTACTTCGGGACGGTGATCCCTCCCAACGACAACAAGTTCGCCGCCCTGAACTCGGCGGTCTGGTCAGGGGGGTCCTTCATCTACGTGCCCCCGGGAGTCCACGTGGACATCCCCCTCCAGGCCTACTTCCGGATCAACGCCGAGA
>CAYVCH010000293.1:0-2531 GCA_964449755.1 uncultured Actinomycetes bacterium | reverse complement strand
GGGCCGCCCGCGCCCTGCCCCTCGAGTGGTTCGACCCCGGGAGGCCGGCCCCGCCCCTGCCCGACCACGTCCGCCCCGGCCTGCGCCTGCTCGTCGTCGGGATGAACCCCGGCACCTACTCGGCCTGGTTCGGCATGTACTTCGCGCGGCCCGGGAACCTCTTCTGGCCGGCCCTGCGGGCGGCGGGCCTCGCCCCGCCGACCGTCGGCCCCGGCGAGGAGGCGTGGGCCTGCCGGGTCCTCGGGATCGGCTTCACTGACGTCGTGAAGCGCCCCACGGCCCGGGTGGAGGAGGTCCGCCCCGAGGAGTGGGGGGCGGGGGCGGCCCGGGTGCGGGCCCTGCTCCGCCGGCATCGGCCGCGGGCGGTGGCCTTCGTCGGCCTCCGGGGGGCCCGGGCGGTCCTCGGCCCCGGGGCGGCGCCGGGGGCCCAGGCGGAGCCCGTCGAGGGGGTCCCCGCCTTCGCCCTGCCGGCCACCAGCGCCCGGCAGGCGGCCTACGGGCGGCGGGAGGTCCTGGGGTGGTTCCGGGCCCTCGCCCGCTGGCTGCCGGGGTGAGGGCGGGTCACGGCACGAGGACCAGCCGCCCCAGGACGTCCCCCCGGCGCAGGCGGGCCAGGGCCTCGTTGACCCGGTCCAGGGGCAGGGCCTCCACGTGCCAGTCCAGGTCGCCCCGGCGGGCCAGGTCGAGGACGGAGGCCAGGTCCCGCCGGGACCCCGAGATGGCCGTGGTGAGGTGGACCTCGGGGGGCACGACCCCGTGGCCGAAGGGGTAGTGGCCCCCGGCCTCCCCGACCAGGACGACGATCCCGGTCCGCTCCACCAGCCGGACGGCCAGGGCGAGGCTCTCGTCGGAGCCGACGAAGTCCAGCACCGCCCGGGCGGGGCCCAGGTCGGCGGCCCGGTCCGGCGACGCCGCCTCCTCGGCGCCCAGCTCGAGGGCTCGCTCCCGCTTGCCCTGGGCCACGTCCACGGCGGCCACCGGCGTGTCGGTGCCGAGGCGGAGGAGCTGCACGGCGAACTGGCCGAGCCCCCCGACCCCGATGACCACCGCCCGTCCCCCCTCCCGGAGCCACTCCCTGGCCCGGCGCACGGCCCGGTAGGCGGTGACCCCGGCGTCCGCCAGGGGGGCCGCCCGCACCGGGTCCAGCCCCTCCAGGGGCAGGAGGTACCGGCGGGAGGGCACGAGGACGCGCTCGGCGTAGCCACCGTGGCGGTCCCAGCCGGCCAGCACCCCGGACTCGCAGAGCTGCTCCTCCCCCCGCTCGCACAGGCGGCAGGACCCGCAGCCCCAGGCGGCCTGCACGAGGACGGGGCCGAGCCCCTCGACCTCCCCGGCGATCTCGTGGCCGAGGATCAGGGGCAGGGGGACGTTGGGGTAGCGGCCGTCGGCGAGGTGCAGGTCGCTGCGGCAGACCCCGGCCCCCAGGACCCGCACGGCCACGGCCTCCCCGGCGGCCTCGGGGTCGGGCACCTCCTCCAGCGTGAGGGGCGCCCCGAAGCGGTGGAGGACGGCGGCCCTCACGTGGACCCACCGGGACCGACAGCCCGCACGGGATCACGCTACCGTGCCCCCGTGGAGCGATCCAGACCCGTCCGTCCGGCGCCGTCCCGCCGTCCTGTCCCGCGTCCCTTCTCCTCCTGGTGGGGCGAGGGGGAGGTGGTCGAGGAGACCTACCTGCCGGCCCCGGAGCCCGTGGCCGAGCCCTGCCTCCAGCTCGTCCGGTTCACCGACGGCCGCCTCGGGCTCCGCTTCGCCCACTACCACGGCCGGCGGTGGGGGCGGGACCCCCTGGTCCTCGTCGAGGACGACCTGCCGGACCTCCGCCGGGCCCTGGAGGAGGTCCCCGGGATCCGCCGGTTCCTGGCGGACCTCCTGGGGGTGCCGGGCGGGGGCCAGCGGGGCCGGTGAACCCCCCCAGGCTGCTGCTGGAGGGCCGGCCCGGGGTGGGCAAGACCACGGTGGTCCGGCGCCTGGTGGAGCGGCTGCGGGCGGCCGCCGTGCCCGTGGCGGGGTTCACCACCGAGGAGATCCGGGAGGGCGGCGCGCGGGCCGGCTTCCGCATCGAGGACCTGGAGGGCGGCGGGGCCGTTCTGGCCCACGTGTCGCTCCCGGGTCCGCCACGGGTGGGGCGGTACGGGGTGGACCTGGCGGCCCTCGAGGGGGTGGCCCTTCCGTCCCTGGCGCACCCGCCGCCGGGCGGCGTCCTGGTGGTGGACGAGCTGGGGAGGATGGAGCTCGCCTCGGCGGCCCTCCGGGAGGCCTTCCTGGTCGCCCTCGCTGGCCCGGCGGCGGTGGTGGCCACCGTCCACGTCCACCGGCACCCCTTCACCGACGCGCTGAAGGCCCGGCCCGACGTCGAGCGGATCCCGGTGAGGGCCGGGAACCGCGAGGAGCTCCCCGAGCGCCTGGCGGCCCGGCTCCTGGGCGCCCTGGGGCTGTAGCCCGGGCGCCTTCAGTGGGCCCCGGAACCCGCCGATACGGCAGCCGTGGCGTTCATGCGCGCTGCCCGCCGGCCCGCTGCCTGCGGGGCC